>JASLFQ010000079.1 GCA_030150595.1 Aquirhabdus sp. | reverse complement strand
GGGTGATGTAGGCAGGGAAGATTTGTCATCAATGTTTTAAGTTGAATCTATTGCCAAAGAATCGATGTGTCGATAGGTCAATACTCCAAAGAGGTCAAGTATTTTGTCAATTGTGTCTAAGAATCTGCCCCACGAAGGTGATAGTACTTTATTCCGCATAGCTGTACTTCGGAAATATTTTCGAATGCACGGTTTTAAAATATTAATCTGTTTTACCGCGGTAGCGAATCTGACTTGGTTAGCCGCTCATAATCTTGAGGTGCAAACAGCATCAGAGGTTTTAAGAAGCAGTGTCGTCAAAGAAATTCAAAAATACCATCCTTCCGTTGTTTCTAAGAAGGTATTTGACGCTCAGTTAAAATTAGCTGATATGTATTTGAAAGGCGAGGGCGATACTCAAAATATAGAAAAGGGAGTTGGTATTTTGAAACAAGCTGCAACTGCAGGAAATCTTGAAGCGGCATATCGTTTGGGGCAGTTATACGCCAATGGCGTAGGTTCGGATGCAATGGTGCAAACAATTTTAGGTAATGATGCTTCATTCAATCCAACAAAAGAGCTTCCACAGGACTATGCAAAAGCATTTGTATGGTACTTACAGGCAGCTGAACAAGGAAGTGCTAAGGCACAGTCTGCGCTGGGCATGTTGTATCATGCTGGAAACGGCGTAAAAGAAGATAATGTGATTGCTTATAAACTTGAGACATTGGCGTTGGCGATGGGATTTGAGGAAGCAAAACCATTGCAAGATCAGGTGGTCGACCAACTCACGCTCGATCAACTCACGGATGTACAACAGTCGATACAGAACTGGGGAAATGTGACGAATAATTGCCGTCAGATTGTTGAGGATATTGTAAACACTCATTAAAATGCTTAGGCTTAGTTAAAGTAGGATGGGCTTTAGCCCATCAAACGATATTTGAGGTACTTCCTCAATTATTTAATTGTATGCGCAATAAACAATTTTAATGTGTGGATTTGGCAGAGTGATGGGCTGAAGCCCATCCTACGCTTGCTAATTTTGTCTCATAATTGACTTGATATGGCATCTGATGCTTCAATACCCCAAAACATAAGTGCACCAATTTCCGCATCGCTGCACATATAGCTGATATCTTTGATTTCCCATTTTCCAATAAACGCACATACATTGCTTATCTGGGTGTAACAACCAGGACTCAGACAAGCTTACTGGGGTTTAATCGGCAGATTATTGAGTGTGAGGTAGGTATGGATAATATAGGACCAGCAATACTGTGTATAGTTTTGTTGGTGTTAATAGTTTGTGGATTTCGGGCGAGGGATATTTCTAACTGGCAGTGTCAGAGATATGCAACCGAAGCGATGCAACAAGAATGTCGAAGGTGGTGTGATTGGTATGGTGTTAATGAGAAAAGTTTGGGTGATCCTACTTTGATTTATCTATATGAAGAATCGATGGACATGAAGCGTAGTTATTTATGGCGTTCAAGTGATCACAAAGTAACTTTGCAAGTAGATGAAATTCAAAATCGAGGAGAGTCTGTACATTACGTTTTTACGTGGAAAAAGTCGACCACTTAAATGTATTTTGTTTTTAGTTCTGAAGAATTTTTCGCATACAAGAATGGTGAGCGCAGTGAGAGACCTCGAAATCGCGCAATTAAGGCGTAAAGTCAAAGAGCCAAAATTTACACGTTTTCAAAGCGAAATTATTATCATAGTTTTTATGATGAGTGCGATGACACCTTGCTGGCTGAATCTTTGGTACCCTGTGAAATCATCGACGTTTTATCAAACTAATCCTATTTGGTCACTCATTCTTTTTTTGTTATCACTTTTTATTGTGCTGGCTTCTAGCATATATTTTTGTTGGAAAAAGTCGTTGCGGAGAGAAGAACGGTGTATAGGCATGCGTAAGTTCGCAGTGGCGGCTGGCATTGAATATGTTGATTCGCCTTTAAATATAGATGGGTTTGATATTATTGCTGGATCGGTCATTGCCCATGGAGACGGTGTTAATGGTTATGAGAATCTTTGGAGTGGATCTAGAGAAGGATATTCTTTTCGAGTCATTGATTATACTTACTCAATTGTCGCGAAAACTGTCAATAGTCAGACGATTATATGCATTAAACTTGACCGAAGATATTTGAAATCATTTTCAATAATAACTAAGAGCCTAAAATTAGAGGCACATCAAGCAAACAAAATTATTTCGCCAGAATTGACAAAGCTGGTACCTAAAGGTTTTGCAGTAGCAATTGATGCTAGTGACAAGGATGCAATTGTCATTCCATCAGGTTTCCTGAGTACGTTCAGAACTGATCCATTGGTTAGTGTCGAATATTTAGGGGATAGGCTTTTGGTCTATTGTTTTAGAAGCAAGCTTACTCAAAAAGATTTGCTAGCGGGTGTTGATTTTGCCGTCAGGCTTGCTAAGAAGCTGGAGTTATGGGTTGTGTGTAAATGGCGGAGCAAAACTGAGCCACTTAGCGCGCTGTTGATGTAAAAAACGCGGAGTAAAATTGAGCCACTGTAAACGCTATTCTTACCTGATCTTCTGGGTAAGGAAGCCATAAGGATGTATACAGTGGAACTCT
>JASLFQ010000015.1 GCA_030150595.1 Aquirhabdus sp. | reverse complement strand
CATCGTTCGACTTTGGGGGTCGCTTGGGTTTATTGCTGCAGTTGCGGGTTTAGGTTTGTGGTTTAAGTGGAGCCTCATTACGACTTTACCTGTTGTGATGATTGTTCTGGCTTCTATTGCTGTCTTAAATGCTTTTCTAATTGCCGAGCCACCACAAGCACAAACTCGAACAACCAAGCCTTCGCCATTATGGCCTGTTCTTAAAAGACCTGCGGTGTGGGCATTCTTTTCAATTCATTTTTTCTTATTACTTTCACATGCGCCATTTTATAGTTTTTATTCCAATTATTTATTGAGTTATGGCTATAGCACGTTGAGTATTGGACTACTGTGGTCAGTCGGTGTATTCGCTGAAGTATTGATGTTTACCCAAAGCTCCAAGTTGCTTGCGCGATTTGATGAGCGAAATTTGATTATTGTCTGCATCGTTTTTACATCGCTCCGCTGGCTGTTGGTCGGTTTATTTCCAAGCGTTTGGATGATCCAAGTTTTGGCGCAATGTGTGCACGCATTGAGTTTCGCATTATTTCAATCGATTGCAATGCGACTTATTTTTAGAGAGTTTCATCCAGATCAGCAAGGACGAGCGCAAGCACTTTACAGTATGTTGTGGGGACTGGGTGTGGCAATTGGATCGATTCTGGCGGGACAAGTTTGGGATCGCATTGGCGGAAGTTGGATTTTTATCATTGCGGCAGTCGTTGTCTTGCTAGGATTGTGCTTTGTGGGTCAAATATCGCAAAAAGCTTTGCTAGGCCAAAAGCATACACACATGTCACCAACAAAATTACCTTGACGAGTAGGGGGGTGACGCGGCACGATTGCTGAATAGATTTAATCAGTCCACGTTATTTAAAATTATTGTGATGCCACAAAATATGCGATTGTCCTCCTTGAAGCATTTATTGCTAAATCAACTATTACTGAATCAGCTTATGATACGTCAGTTAGATATTGCCTCAGTGAGTTTTCGTTTTGCACTGATGGCTCTGATGATTTCGGGGAGTTCGATCCTTAGTTTATCGGTTGATGCTGCCGATGAGTCGGATGCATCGTCAACTACGGCTGATTTGAGTAGTCTGTTGACATCAACTGCTCCTGCGAAGAGCGATGTCGAGATTGTTAATCGTCCGCTGATTGCAGGATTATGGGGCATGAGAATCCCGCATGTAGCGTGTATTGAATATTATAATTTCAAGGAAAACGGCGAATTTATCGTGAAAAGTGCTGGCGAATGGAGCATGGGTAAATACATTTACCAGCTGCCAGATATGGAAACGATGGCGACGACGTTGCCGCAACTTACTATCGGAATCCTATACGATAGTAATGACACAGATTGTTCTGGTAACAATATCAATCAAACGGGCGAAGTACAGCAGGAATATGTGAAGTGGATCAACCCTTCACATATCAAGTTTTGTGCAACAGCAGACGGACAGCAATGCCCGTTAGACTTGTATAAAGTACTGCCATAATCCGTTTTTAGTTGATTCGTAGAACCGTTTAATGCTGTCGTGCTAAGTGTTATTTAGTCAGGATTAAGCGGTTATTGCGGGTTAAACGTAGTCGATATTCTTCACCTTCATGCAAGATACGAATTTCTCTTCCCAAAGCAAAAAGATTATTTGATTGCAATACAGGCAATGCAGATTGGCTTGTGCCTAAGACACGAAAATAAGCATTCATAGCGGGTTCCTCGTCATTGAGATTATCTGATAATGATAATTGTTATCATTTGAGGTGGCAAGCATAATCTGTACGCTTGGTGTAATTTAGTTGGTGTAAATCGAAGTCTGCTTTGCGATATCTAATTTTTTTTTAAAGTAAAATTGACCCAATAAAAAATCCCCGCAAATGCGAGGATTTTTTTTGCAGAACTATTTAGCTAAAGTTGGCGATTAGTTCTTTTCAACAATAGCAACTACACCTTGACCACCAGCAGCACAGATTGAAATCAGTACACGGCCACTGCCTTTTTCGTTCAATAATTTAGCAGCAGTTGCAACGATACGGCCACCAGTAGCTGCGAATGGATGACCCGCTGCCAATGATGAACCGTTGACGTTCAGTTTGCTACGATCGATTGAACCGAGTGGTTTGCTTAAGCCCAAACGCTCTTTACAGAACGTTGCGTCTTCCCATGCTTTTAGAGTAGACAATACTTGTGATGCAAATGCTTCATGGATTTCATAGAAATCGAAGTCTTGCAATGTCAAACCAGCGCGAGCGAGCATACGTGGAACTGCGTAAGCAGGTGCCATCAACAAGCCTTCTTTAGGACCTTCTTTGCCAGTGAAATCTACAGCAGCAGTTTCAGAGAAAGTCAGGTATGCAAGAACTTCATGACCGTTTGCTTTTGCCCACTCTTCAGATGCAAGCAATACAACAGATGCACCGTCAGTCAGTGGTGTTGAATTACCCGCAGTCATTGTTGCGTTTTCGCCTTTACCGAAAACTGGTTTTAACGTTGCGAGTTTTTCAACTGTGCTGCCTGGGCGCAAGTTGTTGTCACGTGTCAGTGTCAGGAATGGTGTGATGAGATCGTCGAAGAAACCACGGTCATACGCTGCAGCCATGTTTTTGTGGCTTGCTGCGGTGAGTTCGTCTTGTGCTTCGCGAGTAATGCCCCACTCAAGCGCAGTGATCGCTGCGTGGTCACCCATTGATAAGCCAGTGCGTGGCTCACCGTTTTTCGGCGCATCAAGCAGTTTTTTGAAATCTAATTTTTTCAGAACTTTGATGTAGTCAGAGTTCTTTTTCACGTTGTTTGCTTCAAGCATTGCCTTACGCAAGCCATCACCGAAAGAAATCGGCGCATCAGAAGTGGTGTCTACGCCGCCAGCAATACCGACTTCGATTTGACCTAAAGCAATTTTGTTTGCAACAGTAAATGCTGCTTGTAAGCCAGTACCACAAGCTTGTTGTAAATCAGTCGCAGGTGTTTGCGCTGACAATGTCGTGCTGAGTACGCATTCGCGGGTCATGTTGAAATCGCGGCTGTGCTTGAGAACTGCACCGGCAACAACTTCACCTAGGCGTTTACCTTGCAAGTTAAAACGGTCAATGAGGCCGTTCAATGCTGCTGTGAGCATGTCACTGTTAGATGCGTTGAAGTACGCGCCATTTGAGCGAGCGAAAGGAATGCGATTTCCGCCCAAAATGGCAACGCGACGAACAGTAGGGGTATTACTCATAACAGTTTCCTTGGATTTTGCAGGGCTTGGTTTTGCTGTGCTCGGTTTTGCAGCACTTGGTTTTACAGTTGATGCAGCAGCTTTTGCTGGTGCAGCAGAGGTGGTTTTTTGTTGTGTCGTTGCGGCAGCAGCTGGCTTAGCCGCGCGTGGTGCAGCTGGCTTGCGAGCGGCAGGTGCTTTTGCTGGTGTTGTGCTTGCAGCTTCAACAGTACCTTTGGCTTGGGCATCAGTTTTAGTTGCTGGTGTTTTTGTAGCTGAAGTTGTTTTAGGAGGTTGACTCATGGTTCTCTCCGAAGCATTTATAAGTGGGCGCAGGATAAAAAGTGACTAACTCTAACATAAAATGATCAATTTGAATTGGCTGGACTGCCAGTGACTTAATCAAATATAGCAAGTGTTGTGGAGGCATAGTTTTGCTAGTATGGCGTAGGGTTGTCAAGTTTCTAACCAAATAAAGCGTGGCGCGCATGTAGCAATATGCGGTGAGTTGTCATTTTAGTGATCATTTTGTTGCAAAGACATTATTTCTGGATAACTTTTCAGCAAAATTTCTTACAAATTTATGACTCATGACGAAGAATTGCTCATACAATATCGCCTTGCTTTCTTGTTTGTTAACATCAATGTTGACCTATAAGTTGACGAGAACTCGTTGTCGGATGGTTTGCAATTGTCATTGCAACTATTCAGCTTTTTTATGGCACGATATGTGCCCAAAGTTTTGATGTTTTGTTGACTTTAATCTAATTTTAATCGCCTTGATCGAGAGCCGCTATGAGTGACCATTATCAATCTTTTGCAAATTCTGCATTTGGCCAACTTGTTGTTAAAAACCTTGGTTTACCAGCACCAGTCGTTTTAGATCGTTTTGATGCGTCAAAGCCTCTGATCAACGGCGCGGTATTATTCGGTGCAGCACCAGGCTCGACATTAACTGGCGCAATCAGCGACGCATTGGCAAGCATCCATGCGGATACTTATGCTGGTAACAACACTGAACTCCAACAAACCGCTGCGAAGTCAGGACTGAATGTTCGTGCCTTTAATAGCGGTGATAAAGAAGCGCGTTTTAAAGCATTTGTATTCGATGCATCTGGCATCAAGAGCTCAGAAGAACTCGTTGAACTGTTTAACTTCTTTGGTCCAATCGCACGTCAACTTCTGTCATCAGGTCGTGTTGTGATTGTTGGTCGTACACCATCAGATACTGCAACGACGAAAGAAGCGACTGCACAACGTGCGCTTGAAGGTTTTGTGAAATCAGTTGGTAAAGAATTCAAGAAAGGCGTTGCAGCACAACTCGTTTATGTGGGTAAAGGTGCTGAAGGTAATCTGGAATCGACATTACGTTTCTTCTTGTCTGCAAAATCTGCATATGTATCAGGTCAAGTTGCTCGCGTAACTAAAGGCAAAGCAGTTTCTGTCAACTGGGCAAAGCCATTAACAGGCAAAACAGCACTGGTGACTGGCGCAAGCCGTGGCATCGGTGAAGCGATTGCTCGCACGCTTGCACGTGATGGCGCACATGTGATTTGCTTGGATGTGCCACAACAAGAAGCAGATTTGCAACGTGTTGCAGGTGAGATTGGCGGTAGCGTGTTGATGGAAGACATTACTGCTGCTGATGCTGGCGAAAAAATTGCGGCATTTGCACAAAATCGTGGTGGCTTAGATGTACTTGTACATAATGCGGGCGTAACACGCGACAAGATGTTGGCAAACATGAAAGATTCTATGTGGAATCTTGTTATTAACATCAACTTGTCTAGCGCAGAGCGCATCAATGATTATTTGTTAGAAAATGAAGCGTTTAATGATAATGCGCGTATCGTGTGCGTATCTTCAATCAGTGGTATCGCTGGTAACTTGGGTCAAACCAACTATGCAGCATCAAAAGCTGGCGTGATCGGTTTGGTTCAATCTGTTGCACCAACACTGAAAAAAGGCATCACCATCAACGCAGTTGCACCAGGTTTCATCGAAACTGCAATGACCGCAGCGATTCCATTGCAAATTCGCGAAGCGGGTCGTCGTATGAACTCAATGGCTCAAGGTGGTCAACCTGTTGACGTCGCAGAAGCGATTGCTTGGTTTGCAAACCCAGCGTCAGGTGGTTTGAACGGCAACGTGGTTCGTGTCTGTGGTCAGAGCTTACTCGGCGCATAATGTTACATAACAGTTGACCCTGTCAGTTATGGTCATTGAGTTAGAAAAATCGCCGTGCTTTAATTGTGCGGCATTTTTTTGATAGTTCGACGTATTAATAGCTAAGTGTTTGTGATGTCAATTTTCATATCAGTTTAGTTTTTAGTTCAGGTCAACGACCCGTTTTGTGATTAGTTCTGTTATTTGTTTCAAAATCAACTTCAATTAATGAGCATCATCATGCCAAACCGTTCATTCCAATCGATTCCAAAGCCTTTAGGTTTGTTTGCCAAAGTGGCTTTGAGCACACTTAAAAAAAATCATTTCAAAACACTGCCACAAGCTGAATACAGCGTAGACGCAGTCAAAATCGATCGCAAACATCTAACATCGTATAACGCAATTTGTGGTTATCAAGACCTAGATACTTTGCCGCCGCTGTACTTAGGCATTTTGTCGATGCCATTGCAATTATCTCTGATGACTGGCGAAGCTTTCCCCTTTCCGATTCTCGGTATTGTGCATATTCGCAATACTGTTGAGCAATTTAAGCCTGTGAATGCATCAGATACGATCGCGCTTTCTGTTCGTTTTGGCGAAATCACTCCGCATGAAAAAGGTAAATTATTCACCTTCATCAACACTGCAAAAGTGAAAGGTGAAGTGGTTTGGGAAAGCGTCTCAACGTATCTGGCGCGTGGTAAATCTGAAGGTGTTGTGCCGAAGAGCGCGAAGAAAGAAACACGCTTAACAGCTAAAGCGAACGATCTAAACGTGGATTTCGATCTGCCTGAAGATTTGGGTCGTCGTTATGCGCTAATCAGTGGTGATTTTAACTTCATCCATTTGCATGCAGTCACTGCAAAAGCGTTTGGTTTCAAACGTGCGATTGCGCATGGTATGTGGACTAAAGCACGTTCAGTTGCAGCATTAGGTGAATTACCAGATGCGTATTTCTTGGATGTTCAATTCAAATTGCCAGTCTTCTTGCCAAATAAAGTTCATCTACAAGCACAGAAAGTTGGCAAGAAAACAACGTTCGAGTTGACTGGTGCAAAAGACGGCAAGCCGCATTTATTCGGTACGCTTCAAGCTCGTTAATTCATGTAGCTTTCTTAATAGTTCAATCAGAACGGCTCTCCTTTAAAAAGGGGAGTCGTTTTAATTTGTATTTTGAATCATTTATATATTTAAGCCTTTGGACAAAACAATGAATAAGAAACACGCTGTAGATTTTTCGACTTTCTCTAAAAAAGTAATTTTGAGTACAACATTCATTTTCTCTTTAGGTGTTTTCTCGACTGCTCAAGCAGAGCAAAGCATCGTCGCTAATCCAATGTTGTCATCAGCACCTGTTCGATATGGTACGTACAGTAGTTCAAGCCCTGCTTTGCAGATTCAATCTACAGCACCATCTGCAAAGACAAAAAGCTCACGACATTCGAAGAAAGACGCAAATGCAGGAACGGTTAATATCAATAGTGCGACTGAAACTGAACTCGTGGCTTTGCCAGGTATTGGTCCTTCTAAAGCACATGCGATTGCTGAATATCGTCAGCAGCAAGGTGGATTTAAGTCGGTCGATGATTTACGGCAAGTGAAGGGCATTGGCCCAGCGACATTGGATAAATTAAGGGCGCATGTGACGTTGTAGTTTTTTATAGACTAAATAGCTCATTGAGCTTGTCGAAATGCGCGGTGTTTGCTAGTTCGCATCACTTCGACAGGCTCAGTGATCTATAGGTGGGAATACTGGGCAATAAAAAACCGCTGATGAATCAGCGGTTTTTTGTATTATCAGCGAACTGATAAATTAGTGGTGGTGACCACCTACGCCATGTGCATGACCGTGTTCCAGTTCTTCTGCTGTAGCCGCGCGAATCGCAACAACTTCAACATCAAATGTCAACGCTTGACCAGCTAATGGATGGTTTGCATCAACGATTACGAGTTCTGGAGTTACGTCTTTAACAGTCACAACTTGTACGCCGTCATCAGTTTGCGCTTGGAATTGCATGCCAACTTGGATGTCATCAACGCCTTGGAACATGTTGCGTGGTACTTCTTGAACCATTTCAGCTTGGTATTCGCCGTAGCCTTCTTCTGGTTCAACAGTAACTTTGAACTTGTCGCCAACTTGTTTACCAGCGAGAGCATTTTCTAAGCCAGGAACAATGTTGTGCGCGCCATGTAGGTAAACCAATGGCTCGCCTTGTGACTTGTCGAGCACATCACCAGCTGCGTTAGTTAAAGTGTAGTGAAAATTCACTACTGAATCATTTTGAATGGTGGACATGCAAGTCAATCCAAGCTAATAAAAGAAGCGCGTATAATAACTGGTTTTAATTAAAATCGCTTTACTTGCGAATAAAAAACCTACAGTTCGGTGAGAAATTTAACGTCAAAAGCAAAATCCATCCCAACCTCCCTTAGCAAATGCTTTGAAGTCTTCCCCTTGAAGGGGAAGATTTAGATGGGGGATGCTTTTGATCTTATTTTTAAAAGCACCCCCATCCCGCACTTCGCTATCGCTCCGTCTTGCGCTCGGGCATCGCTCATCCCCCTCATGGGGAAGGAGACAAGCGATTACTTCAAGAACAACCGATAACCGACATTATCCGTAATGTCTTTATACGGATAACCAATGCCATCGAGGATTTTAGTCAGTTCAGCATCGGTGCGCGTGCCAGTTTGCAAGCCAACAAGAACGCTACCATTAGCCGCACCATGATTGCGGTAGTGGAACAAGGAGATATTCAAATCCTGTCCGAGTTTTTCCAAGAACGAGAGTAATGCACTTGGACGTTCTGGAAATTCGTAGCGGAATAGACGCTCATCGCTTAATCCAGCATGACCGCCGATTAAGTGGCGAATGTGCAGTTTTGCAATTTCATCATCCGATAAGTCATCGACGATGTAGTCTTTTTTGGTCAAGTTATCATGGATTTCTTGGCGTTCGACCATGCCGTTTTTTAAGCCGATACCGACAAAAACCTGAGCAAGCGAATTGCCGTTGTAGCGATAATTAAATTCCGTGATCGCACGACCTTGCAAGGCGCGGCAGAATTCTAAGAATGCACCAGTGCGTTCTGGGATATTCACTGCAAAAATCGCTTCACGACCTTCGCCAAGTTCTGTGCGTTCAGAGATGTAGCGTAGGCGATCAAAGTTCATGTTTGCGCCACAAACAATGACTGCCATGTTTTTGTTGGTTACGCCTGTTTGCTCGATGAATTTTTTCATGCCTGCAACAGCGAGTGCGCCAGCAGGTTCAACAATGCTGCGGTTTTCTTCGAATACGTCTTTGATCGCTGCACAGATTTCATCAGTGTTGCATGTAACAACTTCGCGTTCTACGACTGGGCCAGAGCCATCGGATTTTGGTAGCTGTACAACCTGCAATGGTAATTCGCCAATTTGCGCTACAGCCACGCCGTCGGCAAATAATCCAACTTGTGGCAAGACGGCGCGATAACCTGTTTCAAATGCCAGTTTTAGACATGCGGATTCATCAGATTCGACTGCGATGACTTTGACATGGGGTGCGACTTCGCCGAGATAGGCGGAGATACCCGCGATCAAACCACCACCACCTACCGCGACAAAGACATAGTCCATTTCTCGGCATTGGCGTAACAGTTCCATGGCGATGGTGCCTTGACCTGCAATGACTAATTCGTCGTCAAAAGGCGGAATATAGACGCGATTTTCTTGTTCAGCGCGGAGCAGGGCATAGCGATATGCTTCATCAAAGCTATCACCATGCAACGCAACTGTGCCGCCGAGACGTTTAACGGCATTCAATTTAATATCTGGTGTGGTTTGTGGCATGACGATGAGTGTATCAATGCCCAATTTTTGACCTGAGTATGCGACGCCTTGGGCGTGGTTGCCTGCGGATGCGGTAATGACGCCGCGTGCGCGTTCTGCTGCGCTGAGTTGGCTAATTCGGTTATATGCACCGCGTAGTTTGAATGAAAATACGGGCTGCAAGTCTTCGCGTTTCATCAGGATATTATTATTGAAACGTGCGGAGAGGCGTGGTGCTTTGTCGAGCGGTGATTCGATTGCAACATCGTAAACGGTTGCTTGGAGGATGCGTCTTACCCAGTGTGCCAGCATGTCAAACCTGTTTTTTGAATGAGATAAATCAGTCCTCTATTGTAGACTGATTTTGTTTTGGATTGGGAGCTAATGGCGACATGTGCTCATGTGCCGCACCTTCATTACTGTCGAATTTCTGGTTCGACAAGTTTCGCAAGGAGTTCGAGCGATTGTTGCCAGCCGAGGTAGCACGATTCTATAGGGATGATTTCGGGAATACCTTCCTGCACGATATTGATTTCTGTGCCGCAGAACACAGCCTTAAGCGTGACGGTTGTTTGCATCTTGCCAGGGAGGTTTGGATCGTCGAATACATCGCTGTAGCGAATCCGTTCATTGGGTACAAGTTCAAGATATTCACCGCCAAAAGAATGGCTTTGTTCTGTGGTGAAGTTGGTGAAGGACATCTTGAAAGTACCACCGACTTTGGCATCCAAATGATGGACTGTGCAGGTAAATCCATGCGGCGGCAGCCATTTTGCGGTTGCAGCAGCATCGAGGAA
The DNA here is from genome assembly GCA_030150595.1 of Aquirhabdus sp. Taxonomy (GTDB): domain Bacteria; phylum Pseudomonadota; class Gammaproteobacteria; order Pseudomonadales; family Moraxellaceae; genus Aquirhabdus. Next base: position 285 of record JASLFQ010000015.1, on the reverse strand, counting down.
AGCACGATAGACGCGTTCTGGTGGTGCGGTTAATACGCGATGAAAACGGACAGTTCCAGTGGTCATTTTATTTTCCTCCATTCCATGTTGAGGTTTGTAGAGGTTTATTATGTATTGTCAATTAAGGGCAGTAAAATACTATCTCTATACTGTTGGAAATTATCTTTTTTATAAGCTCTGTTTATATACACTGGGTGATAGAATGAATTTTCTGAAAACTTATCTTTATAAATTTTTTTAATTGAATCGGAAGTGTTCTGGTATATATTTATTGCAACTTCGCGA
>JASLFQ010000042.1 GCA_030150595.1 Aquirhabdus sp. | reverse complement strand
TACCAATAGTCAAGGATCGATCTGGCATAGAATGCACAGTAAGTTGGCTTTTTGGAAATAAGAGTCCAATTGCTCTTCAAAGCCAACCCTAGCCAGTTAATTTAGTGATGACCGTTACCTTATGAGTGTGAGCAGTACCCCACCATTTAAAGCCAAGTTCTTAATGCCGCAGTTTTGGGGGATTTGGCTTGGTGTCGCACTCCTTTGGCTGCTCGCACATTTGCCTTGGCGTGCGCAGTTCGTCACGGGTCGTTGGCTCGGTGAAGTGTTTTGGAAACTCGCAAAACGCAGACGTCTCGATACACAAATCAATCTCGCATTATGCTTTCCCGAACTCTCTGAATCTGAACGGATTGAGATGAGCGTTGACGTCTTCCGCAATGGCGTGATTGGTTTCTTTGAAAGCCTCAGTGCGTGGTATTCACCGAAACGTTTCAACGATAAAGTCACGATCAACGGCTTACATCATTTAGTGGACGCACAAAAACGTGGTCAAGGTGTTCTTCTGCTTGGTGGACACTATACAACGTTGGACTTAGGTGGTTATTTATCCTCGCTATTCTTCTCCGCCCTAGTCGTTTATCGCCCGCAAAACAATCAGTTATTTGAATGGCTCATTACCCGCGCCCGATCGAATATGTTTGAGCAGCAAATTGACCATGATGATATGCGTGGTCTCATTAGCGCGTTGAAATCTGGGCAAATCGTTTGGTATTCACCTGATCAAGACTACGGCTTAAAACAAGGCGTAATGGCATCGTTCTTTGGTGTTCCTGCGGCCACAGTGACCGCTCCTCGCCGCTTGGTTAAAGTCAATAATTCTGCAATTATGGCATTCCATTCTTATCGCGAGAATGATGACAAACCACACTATCAACTGACGATTACGCCAGAGCTTTTGCATTATCCTTCAGACGATCCAGTCTTGGATGCAACACGCGTCAATGATCTGTTTGAACGCTTGATTCGTATCGCACCGACTCAATGGATGTGGTTCCATCGGCGTTTTAAGTCTCAGCCTAAAGGTACGCCGTCGTACTATGCAAAGCCTACCGATGAGCCGACAGCTTAACGTTCAACAAAGATTAACCATCAATAGAATAAATTGATTTTTCTACAATAAAACGCGACGAGTGCACCTATGAAAGTCATTCAACTGGTTCCCGAACTCAATAGCGGCGGCGTCGAACGCGGAACGCTTGAGATTGCGCGCGCATTGGTCGCAGCAGGTCATGAATCGGTTGTAATCTCCAATGGTGGCCGTATGGTGCCACAGCTTGAAGCTGAAGGAACGCGCCACATCCAACTCCCCATTCACCGTAAATCACTCAGCAGCCTGTGGCAAATTCGCCCATTACGAAGACTGATCCAACAAGAACAAGCCGACATCCTCCATGTCCGCTCACGCATTCCAGCGTGGCTCACTCATCTTGCATTACGCAAGATCGCTGCAAAAGATCGGCCCATCCTCATCAGCACTGTACATGGTTTTTATTCAGTCAGTCGTTATAGCGAAATCATGACGCGCGCTGATCGTGTGATTGCCGTATCAGATAGTGTCGTCGAATACATTCATAAAAATTACCCAGCCTGCCCTGCCGATAAAATTACACGAATCTATCGCGGCATTGACCCAAAAGAGTTTCCACACAATTACCAACCTTCAGAACTATGGTGGCAAAAAACCTTGGTGGAATTTCCACAACTGGAAAATAAAATCTGGCTGACATTGCCTGGTCGTATTACACGGCTTAAAGGTCACGAATCATTATTGCAACTCGTTTCGATGCTCAAGGATCGGTTTGCTATTCATGGTGTCATCGTTGGTGGTGCACACGAAAAAAAGCAAGCCTATCTCGAAGAACTACAGACACGTGTTACAGAATTAGGTTTGAGCGATCATGTGACATTTGTCGGGCATCGCAGTGATATGCGCGAGTGGCTCGCAGCCAGCGATATTGTGTTCTCATTGTCCGCAAAAGCAGAAACGTTTGGACGAACAACACTTGAAGCGCTTTCTGTCGGGACAGCAGCAGTAGGCTGGGATCGTGGTGGTGTCGCAGAAATTCTTAATCGTTGTTACCCACAAGGATTAGTCGAAGCAGAAAATGATGATGCCCTCATTAAAGTTGTCGAGAGCTTATTATCGAATTCACAACCACCCACACCAGTCCATGATTTCCAATTGTCACAGATGACAGATCAGACATTGGCTTTATATGTGGAGATGGTAGAGACAAGGAAGAAACAAGCGATTTAATACAGATCAAACATCAAAGGGATTACAGCAAAATAAGTTTATATCGAATTTATTTTAGACCTGTAAAAATATAAGCTCGAATGGCAATTTCTTGCACATTCGAGCCAGAATATCTTTTAATTATTATCGCCTGTCTTCCTTGTTGTCGTCCATTCCATGGCATCGCTCACTCAGGAGCTTGTACCGTCGGCTATTGACCCATCCTGAGACAACATCCCTATCCATTCCTTGTGCCGACAGAATCATTATCAATATTAATTGTCTGACATGTAATAGATATAAACCTCAATTTTTGTACGCAATCTCTTACAATTTCACTCAATAAAACCCCTGTATTTACTGCATTTGATTACAAATTCTATTATTTGTGTACTAGTTCACACTTCAATTGTCTGACAATTATTACTGTCAACTTCACTTAAACTCAACACCTGTAACATAGTCACAAACAAAACAAACCAACAATCAAAATTGACCATCAAAAAAAATAACTAGCGCTCAAAAATCATGACATCACAATGATGGCAAGGAGCCTCTGATTTTGCCTGAACAATCCCAGCATTGATCTTTGCCAAAGCCAGAATTTCATCATCCCTACTGGCGACAGGTGCTCTCTGTACTGCTTGCATTTTTTCATCATGATGCAGGACTGTATATACAGGAAAATGATCAGAGCCAATCGACTCAAGTAGCTTCATATCGACTAAAGAAAAATCCGTACTGTGAAACACATGATCAAGCGACCAGCGCAGCAGTAAATAATTCACATGGAATGTATTCATAAACTGACGACCCACGCGAGGATCAAGTAATCCACTAATGCGCTGAAATAACCGAGTCGTCCGTGACCAAGCCACATCATTCAAATCACCAGCAACGATGCAACTTTCCTGCCGATTTGCGACATGATCGCCAACGACAAGTAATTCCGCATCGCGTAGCGTAGAGTCCCACGCCTCATTGGGCGTTGGTGGTTTTGGATGCAGACAATATAAGCGCAGCAACTGTCCAGAACGCAATCTGACTTGCGTATGAATCGAAGGGATTTCTGGACTAAATAGATATTTGACTTCGGGATTTACCAATGGCAGACGACTATACAAATGAATACCGTACATATTATCCAACGGCACACGCACCACGAATGGATAATCCACCTCGATCACCGATAAAGCACGCTCCCAGCGTAGATCCGTTTCTAATGTAACCAATACATCTGGTTGATATTTGCGCACATGGTCAATCAGTGCTTGATAATTTTGGTTAGGTGTCAGGACATTAGACACGAGCAGAGAAACCGTATTTTGAGGATCAGGCTGCTCGGCTTGCAAAACCTGTTTTTGCCATAAGAATGTATACGGCAGAATCATCCACGATTGATATAGCAGACTTCCCGTCAGAAGCAATAAAATAGCGGCATCGCATAATGAATGGTTTTGATACAAACCATAAACCAAACCTAACCATCCCAATCCGCCAACCATCAAAAACTGTAAGCGTGGAAAGTCAAAACAGCGTACCCACCACTCGTTGTGTGGCAGTAATCCCCAGAGTGTCGAAAACACCACAATTCCAGAAATAAACTCAATGATCAACATTGTTTACTCCTTAAGATTATGATTACGCTTAAACCAATACTGCACGGCAAAGCAAATACCCCATACCGTCAACTCGTCTTTTTTCATGATCAAAAAATAACAATGTGAGATGACCGCTGGATGAATTTTTATGACAATCCAATGACATCTGAATAAGGTTGCGAGTGATATTGCGGTGAATAAAACCGTTTATGTAGTTATGGGCAGAGGCAACTCGCTTATAAAGGAATGTCAAAATGATTTTGAATAAAAAAGATTGATGATTTTCAATCACAAATTTAAAAAATGCATAATTTTTCACACATTTGATGCGTACTCTTTGGCGATTCAGCGTTCACTTTGCTACACTCCAACCTACATGCAAGATATTGAGTAGCTGTTTCAAATAATTGGAGAACGTGATGAAAGTGGGTTTGGTGG
>JASLFQ010000032.1 GCA_030150595.1 Aquirhabdus sp. | reverse complement strand
AACACTTCTGAACCATAATACAGTGATGAACTTTCGATAAAAACTCGTTCAGCTACATGCGCAAGCGGTAAATACGACAGTAAACGATCAGACGAATTAAAAGAAAACAGCGAATTAAGCTCCCAACCGGGCGCCATCATTGTCGCGAAGCTATGCATCACGCCTTTAGGCTGCCCTGTACTCCCCGACGTGTAAATGATGCTTGCAAGTTCGGCAGGATCAGGCAACACAACTTCTTCCAGCGGAGAAACCATTCGAATCAAATCTTCCCATTGCGGTGCGCCTTTATATTCTGGCGACAACGGCAAACGAATACATGGCATTTTGCTAGGAATAATTTCTTTTACTTGATGCCAGCTATCTGATCGTCCATCCAGCCTGCCCACAAACAAGAGCTTCGCTTCGCTATGAATCAGTACATGCTTCGCGCCTTCGGCGTTGAGCGTACTGTAAAGGGGCACCGAAACATGACCTGCCATCCAGATCGCCAGATCGGCCATGATCCAATGTGCAGTGTTTTTGCCATAAATCGCAATGTGACTACGTGGCGGCAATGCTAAGGTGTGCAAATATGCTGCCATGCGTCGTACTTGATCGGCGACGTCACCCCATGTGTAATGAAAAACCCGACCGTTCTCGGCAGGCTGGGTGAAGAAGATTTTTTTAGGTTGGCGCTTTTCCCAATAGAGTAAACAATGAAGCTGGGTTTCTCTTGAATCACTCGGGCCGAGTTGATCTAATCCTGTTATCTTTGTATTACTCATCATTCTTATCTGCTGCGATCTGGATGTGCAGCATTATAAACGCAAATGATGAGAAACTCAGTAGGATAAAGTGCTTATAAACCGAGCTGCTTGGCAATCACTTCATTCATAATTTCATGCGTGCCACCGCCGATTGATAGGATCCGATTGTCACGATACAGACGCTCGACCAACGATTCACGCATAAAACCCATTCCGCCAAAAATCTGCGTCGCCTCGAAGGTCACAAAATCACTGGTGCGCGTTGCAAAATTCTTTGCCATCGACACTTCTTTCACTGCGGGAATGCCTGCTTGAATCCGCGCTGCAACCCGATAATTAAACTCACGACTCGCTTCAACTTGCGTCGCCATATCGGCTAATTTATGACGAATGACCTGCATCTTCGACAAAGGTTTACCAAACGCACTGCGTTCAGGCACATAGCGTAAGCATTCTTCTAACGCCAGTTGTGCCGTCATATTGGCCATGACCGCCAGATTGAGGCGTTCCATCTGAAAATTAGTCATGATGGCAAAGAAACCCGCATTCTCTGCACCAATCAAATTGCTCTTTGGTACTTTTACATCATCAAAGAACAATTCTGCCGTATCAGAAGCCCACCAGCCCATCTTTTGCAACGGTTTACCTGTGGTAAAGCTCGGCATGCCTTTTTCCATGAGCAACAAACTCACACCGCCATAACCTTCACCGCCTGTACGCACTGCGACTGTGTAGTAGTCTGCTCGAATACCTGACGTGATAAACGTTTTAGCGCCCGATACACGATAGTAATCGCCATCACTCACTGCACGCGTTTTGATGCCCGCTACATCAGAGCCGCCGCTCGGCTCGGTAATTGCCAATGCAGCAATCTTATGACCACTAATGACATCAGGCAGTACGCGCTGCTTAAGCTCTTCGCTGCCCCATTTAGAGATCGTCGGGATTGCAATATCAAGCGAACCCAAACTCGCCACCAAACCGCCTGAACCTGAACGCATCAGCTCTTCACTGGCAGCAACTTTCATAAAGACATCGCCATCACCCACGCCGCCATAACTCTCTGGGTGGTTAATGGCAAGAATTCCCGCATCGCCTGCAAGTCGATACAACTCACGCGGAAAAGTGCCAGCCTCTTCCCATTCACGAATATTCGGCGCGATATGCTCAGCGACAAATTTACGAATGGTTGTGCGGACTTGTTCGTGTGTTTCATTAAAATAAGAGGTGAATTCGCTCATTGTACTGACCTGTAAATGCAGTTTGGTTCCATAACTTTTGAGTGTGATGAGTTTTAATATGCAAAGCAATCACAGGGTTTCTCAATCAAAATGTCGCAATTTGCCAATTACAGAGTAGTTTTTGTCATAAACAAACAAAATACTCACCAATGAAAAGTAAACCTTCGCAAGACAAGTTCTTTTTTTTCAAATGGAGTCCATAGGGTGCGCATTGCGCACCAAACTCTGGCTGGAACTAAACTTGTGCGCAATGCGCACCCTATGCTTACTAAATCTTCCCATGAAAGACTTCAAAGTAAGGAGCTTAAAATTTGATGAATATAATTTAAATTGGAAAAAGTGGTTAGGCTAAAAGCGAAAGAAACCATCAACTCAATTGCTCGACGTAATATCTTCCTTCGACTCTAATGCCCACGTGCCACCAAGTTGTCGTTTAATCTTAAACTTCCAAGTATTCACCTGATCCGATTGCACGGGTCTAAACATCGCCGTAAATTCAAGCACTTCTGGCGTAGGCATTTGCCACTGATCGACGCGAACGGCATCAGCACAGCTGTTCACGACGCTAACATTGGTAGAAGTATTGGTTAATGACGTCTGATTCATAAAATCGGAATTACGAATGAGCTGGGGACGCACGGCTGGCACCATACGATTACTTTGCACGCAAGAAGCAGATTCCAAAACACTTTGAATTGGAGATTGCGCATCAACGATCATCTGTTTAATCGCAACATTATCACCGCCAGCACCGCGCGCAATCTCGTCAATAATGACAGCACGTTGCTCCGCTGTCGGACTCAATCCATTGGCGTTTGGTTTTGGTGATGTCGTGACTACGTCAGCAATCGCATGGATGGCTGTGAGCACGTCAATCGTATTAGACATAACCGTTGGATCAATTTCAGCATGAACAGCCTGTGACAGGAGCGTCATTGCAAAAGCTCCAGCCTTAAGACGCGATTGGATGCGCTTTTTCATGATTCCCAAAATTGGATAGGTTGTGCTTTTATTATATAAAAACCTGACCATTCTTGCCATTGAATTCATAAAAAAGCCCCTGCAAATGCAGAGGCTTTTTTGTTAACAAATACGACAAATCAAAGCAAATTAAACACGCTCAATGATCGTCGAAATACCTTGACCCAAGCCAATACACATCGTCGCTAGGCCGATTTGTGTATCTTGTTGTTCCATCACGTTGAGCAACGTTGTAGTAATACGCGCGCCTGAACAACCCAGTGGGTGACCCAATGCAATCGCACCACCGTTCAAGTTGACTTTGTCTTGCTTATCAAGCAAATCAAGAGCCTTCATCACTGACAAACCTTGCGCAGCAAATGCTTCGTTCAGTTCTACAGTTTGGATGTCATTCATTGTCAAGCCAGCACGTTTCAATGCTTTCTGAGTCGCTGGTACTGGACCGTAACCCATGATTGCTGCATCACAACCTGCAACTGCCATTGAGCGAATCACAGCACGTGGCTTCAGACCCAATGATTGTGCTTTCGCAGCACTCATGAGCAGCATTGCAGATGCACCATCAGACAGCGCTGATGAAGTTGCTGCAGTCACAGAACCGCGTGGATCGAACGCTGGACGTAAGCCCGCAAACGACGCAAGGTTTGCATCAGGACGAATCACTTCGTCGATTTCGCACAATACGCGGAAACCATTTTCGTCATGACCTTCAACACCGATGATTTCATTCTTGAAACGACCCGCTTGTGTTGCAGCCCATGCACGGCGATGTGATTCAACGCCAAACGCATCTTGCATTTCACGGGTGATACCGTTCATGCGACCGAGCATTTCAGCAGTTAAGCCCATCATGTTTGATGCTTTTGCATAGTGCTTCGATGCTTCTGGGTTCAAGTCGATACCGTGCATCATGCCGACGTGACCCATGTGCTCTACACCACCAATGATAAAAATATCACCTTGGTTAGTCGCGATTTGCGCCGCAGCAGTATGAATCGCCTGCATTGAAGAACCACACAAACGGTTGACAGTTTGACCTGCAACAGTTTTAGGCAAATCAGCGAGCAAGCCGATGTTACGCGCAATGTTCATACCTTGTTCTAAGGTTTGATTGACGCAACCCCAGATCAGGTCTTCAACTTCATTTGGGTCAAAACCTGGGTTACGAATCAACAGTGCACGAACCAGTTCTGCTGACAAGCTGTCTGCGCGAACGTTACGGAACATACCGTTTTTGGTACGACCCATGGCAGAGCGCACGCCATCAACAATGACCACATCACGTGGATTTAACGTTGTCATAGTATCGCTCCTTAACCGTAGAATGATTTGTTAGCTGCTGCCATATCGCGCAGCATTTGTGGGGCTTCGTAG
>JASLFQ010000026.1 GCA_030150595.1 Aquirhabdus sp. | reverse complement strand
TAAGCCAGTCTTCCGTGGCTTTTATTTCACGAGCGCGTTACAAGAAGGCAAATTAGATAGCCCAATGACGGCGCAAATGATTGAACGCTTTGGTTTGAAATCATCGAGTCAAATGGTGACATCTACAACGGCGCCGACAATTCAACATGGTTATTTTTTAAACCATTTATTTTCAAAAGTGATTCTAGCGGATCGTCATTTAGTTCGCCAGCATGCCAATCGTGATCGTCGCCAACGCCGTAATATTTTATTTCTAGTGAACTTACTTTCCGCAGGAATTTTGCTAAGCCTTTGGACGTGGTCATATATGAATAACCAGCAATTGGTGCAACGCGTGGCCGCTGATTTGGCGCAAGTCAAAAGGATTCAACAGACTGGACAAGGCGATATGCCGAGTCAACTCAAGTCGCTGGAAATTTTGCAAGATCGCTTAGAGCAGTTGGATCAATACGACCAAGATCGTCCGTGGTCATTGCGTTTTGGTCTATATCAAGGTGATCAACTCAAAGCTAAGGTTCGCCAAGAGTATCTGTTAGGCATTAAAGAAATTATGCTAAAACCCGTATCCGAGAATTTGGAAAAGTTCTTGGGTGAGGTGAATGCGAATGGACGTCAATTACAACCAACGGATCAGCCTGTCGCCGCAATGATAGTGAATGCCGCGCAACAATATAAAGAAGCGTCGCCTACCAATGTCGAAGATGCGTATAACGCGTTAAAAGCATATCTGATGTTGGGCGATCACACGCATATGGATCCAAGCCATTTGAATGATCAGATTACACGATTCTGGCGTACATGGCTGGATGCTAATCGTGGCGACATGTCTCGCAGCGATATGATTCGTAGTGCGGAACGTATTATCAGTTATTCATTGTCGCAGTCGTCAGCGCCAGACTTCCCACTTCTTGAGACCAATCTTGCATTGGTCGATCAAACGCGTGACAACTTACGTCGCGTGGTCAAAGGCATGCCCGCACGTGATCGCGTGTATTCAGAAATTAAAATGCGTGCATCAGCACGTTATCCAACGATTACTGTGGCGCAAATCGTTGGCGAGCAAAATCGGAGTTTGATGACTGGCAATTATGTGATTTCAGGGACATTCACCAAGGCCGCTTGGGACGGCTATATCAGTCAGGCCATTGATAAGGCCGCGACAGAAAATGTGCAAGGTCAGGATTGGGTTCTCAATACAGTTCTCAATGATGATCTGACGTTGACGGGAAGCCCAGAGCAGATTCGTAAGGATCTTGTGGCGATGTATAAGCGTGATGATATAGCCGAGTGGAAGAAGTTTATCCAGTCGATTGATTACGTGGCCGCCGCTGACTTTAATCAAGAAGTGACGCAAATGAATGGCTTGGGTGATCCAGAGCTTTCGCCAATTTTGAAGTTATTCACTGTGCTTGATCGTGAGACGAGCTGGGATAATCCTTCGGCAGTGAATGACAGTATGTCGGCTGCCAAGACAGGATTCTTCGAATGGATTAAACGCACCGTACTCCAACGAACGCCAAGTCAGATTCAGGTCAATGTCGGTACTCAAGATTCTGATTCTAAAAGCTCTGGCGCACCTGCATTAGGTGTTCTCGGGACGGAATTTGCATCGCTGCATAACCTTACCAAAGTTCGTGAAGACAATCAGAAGAAATCATTCTTGATGGTTTATTTAAATAATCTTTCTCAGATTAGGACAAGGTTGAACAAAATAAAAAGTGCTGGTGACATTGGGCCAGGATCGTTGGAAATGGTCAACCAAACTCTGAACGAAGGCGGTTCCGAGTTGAATGCGACACAGCAATTGATTGATGAGCAAATGTTGGCTGGCGCGACTGATGGTATGAAACAAGTGCTACGTCCATTGCTGGTGAAGCCATTAACGCAGTCATTCTCTGTATTAATAATTCCTGCACAGAATGAGCTAAATAAAGTTTGGTCGGCGCAAGTTTATCAACCATTTAGCACTGATTTGTCGTCGAAGTATCCATTTACCGCCAGTGCACGGGTTGAAGCAACGGGTGCTGAGATAGGTCGAGTTTTGGGTGAGACAGGAAGCGTAGGGACTTTTGTCACCACGAAGCTTGATCCATTAGTGACGCGTCGCGGTGATCAATTGTCAGCAAAAACTTGGAACGATCTTGGTATTCATTTAGATCCGAAGTTTATTGCAGATTTCCCCCGTTACTTGGCACCTGTTGGTGGCGGCGCGAGTTCTGGCGGTGTGACAGATAGTGGCGCTGCTTCATCAGCCGTTGCACCCAGTAGTCCAGCGCAAACGACCTTCCAGATTATGCCAATGCCAGTTGCAGGTCTGAGTGAGTACACCATTGAAGTGGATGGTCAGCGGATGCGTTATCGCAATGGTTTACAAGAATGGACAAGTTTTGTCTGGCCAAATCCATCAGGTCAGCCTAGTGTGAAGGTCACAGGCGTGGATTTCGAAGGGCGTCTCATTACGATTTTGGATGTGCCTGGTGCTTATGGATTAGAGAGAATGATGAGTTCTGCTCAACGTAAAAAACTGCCAGATGGCGCGTTTGAGTTGAAATGGAGTAGTACAGCAGCACCTCAAACAGCTACCGCTGCTTCTGTGACTGTGAAATTCCGTTTAATCAGTGGTGGCAATGCAGGCCCTCAACTCGCCGCTGGTGCCAAAGGTGCAGCCGATGCACCTGCAGGTGGCAATAGTTTGAAAGGCTTGCAGTTGGTACCAACGATCACAACCAATGTCGTCGCAAACGTTGTGCCAGTAGCTGCGAATGGTGTAACGCCACCGCCAGTTGCTACAGGCTCTACTACATCGCAACAGGGTGTTGCAAACCAAGCGTTATCTGCTTCATCAACTCCGACGATAGGAAATCATCCGTGAACGATTCAGTGACCCAAGCCGAACCTTTTTATTTTGGTAAATGTCCAGCGCGCGGTGATTTTATTCGCAGCAGTGGTCATTCAACGATGCTGCATGTGCTCGATCAATGGGTCGCTCAAGCGCTTGAAGCGCAAGCTTCCTATACCGATTGGCAAAGTCATTACGACAAAATGCCGCCGCTAGATTTTGTCTTTTGTAGTACGCGCATGCCATTGGCGCTTGCAGGGACGCTTAGTTCCAGTCGCGATGCATCACACCGCCGCTTTCCACTGATTACGGGCATTCGGATGCATGCCACAAAGCCCAG
>JASLFQ010000140.1 GCA_030150595.1 Aquirhabdus sp. | reverse complement strand
CATTGACTGGCTCATCCGTGCATCTCACTGGCTGCATCAATATCCAAATGCTGGAATCGACGATAAAACTGTAACAGGATCGCAAGTCCGACACTGGCTTCCGCTGCAGCAAGGGTCAAAATCAAAATAAACATGACTTGTCCATCGGGTTGTACCCAGCGTGAACCTGCAACGACAAAAGCCAATGCTGCAGCGTTCATCATGACTTCAATGCTCATGAGGATAAACATCAGATTACGACGCGCCATCACACCGTAAAAACCCAGCGCAAATAAAATCGCTGAAAGGATTAAGCCGTGTTCTAAAGGGATAATCATTTCGATGCTCCTTTTTTCGATTGCTCTTGCGCTTGCTGTTGTAATTGTTGCTCTGCACGATGTGCAGCTTGGCTTTGTTTAATTTTTTCGGCAGTTTCTTGTGCAAGGTTACGAATCGCAATTGGATCATTGAAGCCGTCGGTATTACGACCTAAGTGATATGCAGCGACCAATGCCGCAAGCAATAACAAAGATGCTAATTCTACGAGCAACAAATAAGGGCCAAACAGTGCAATACCGACAGTTTTTGCATCAACCGTTTGTACGCCAGCAACTGCTGCTTGCGGAGAATATTCGCCACTGCCCAATAACCAGACTATTGCCAAACCGAGCAAAAATGCTAAACCCGCAGGCCATGCCCATGTTTCAGCACTGAACCAGCGTTTTTCTTGTGCGACGGTGACTGATCCAAGATTCAGCATCATCACCACAAACACGAACAACACCAAAATCGCACCAGCATAGACAATCACCTCCAGCGCAGCCGCAAATGGTGCACCCAAGCAAAAGAACAAGCCTGCAATGGATAAAAGAGAAACAATCAAACTAAGCAATGCATGCACAGGATTAGTGTTTGTCACTGTACGAATCGTCGTCACAATCGTAATCAAAGCAATGAGGTAGAACGGCCAAGCATTCATTATCGTTGTCATCATGGCATTAAACCTCGTACATCGACTGGAGCCGCTTCATTTTGTGCAGCGCCTTTAGGTTTACCTGTAATTGCCATACCCGCAACGCGATAGAAGTTGTAATCGTGATATTTACCAGGACCAGAAATCAGCAAATGTTCTTTTTCATAAACCAAGTTTTGACGGTCAAATTCAGCCATTTCAAAATCAGGCGTGAGCTGAATTGCAGTCGTTGGACAGGCTTCTTCACACATGCCGCAGAAAATGCAACGACTGAAGTTAATGCGAAAAAACTCTGGATACCAACGTCCATCTTCTTTTTCAGCTTTTTGCAGCGAAATACAGCCGACAGGACACGCAACCGCACACAAATTACATGCAACACAACGCTCTTCGCCATCAGGGTCGCGGGTCAGGACAATCCGACCACGATAACGCGGCGGAGGATTCACTGGAATTTCGGGATACATTAAGGTATCGCGTTTGCGCCATGCATGGCTAAACACCATGAACAAGCTGCGGATTTGCGACCACACGCCCGAAAGGAGATTTGCACCAGAATTAGTCATCTTATTCATTCCTGAGCAATACGTTTAAGGATGCAGTGGATTCGTGTATAACACGTAAGCCACTGTGCCTAAGAGATTTAACAATGTAATCGGTAAACAAACTTTCCAACCGAAGCTCATGATTTGGTCAAAACGTGGTCGTGGTAATGCCGCACGAACCAGAATAAACATCATGACAAAGAATAGAATCTTGCTAACAAACCATACCAAATCCCAGAGCGAAGACCACAGTCCAAAGCTGGATGAATTGGGATCAAAGGGCATCCAATTGAATGGGGCAGCCCAGCCGCCAAAAAATAAAGCGCTGATCAAGGAAGAAATAAGGATGACACCAATGTACTCACCAACGAAGAACATCCCCCACTTCATCCCAGAATATTCAGTGTGATAACCCGCACCAATATCCTGCTCCGCTTCAGGCGCATCGAATGGACTACGGTGAGTCACTGCAACGCCTGCAATAATAAAGGTCAAGAAACCAAAGAACTGCGGAATGACAAACCACAAATGGTTTTGTTGATATTCAACAATATCGCGCAAATTAAAACTGCCAACCATCGCCACAACGCCCATGAGCGACAAGCCCATAAATACTTCATAACTCACGGTTTGTGCAGCAGCACGGATACCACCAAGCAGAGCAAATTTATTGTTGGATGACCAGCCTGCGAACATCACTGCGTAAACGCCTAGACCCGCCATGCCAAAGAAGAACAAAATACCGATATTAAGATCCGCCACACCCAACGTTGGGCTAAATGGGATGATCAAAATTGACAACATCAACGCGCCCATCCCAATGGCAGGTGCGAGAAAAAAGGTCAACTTATCAACAAACGGTGGCGTCCAGTCTTCTTTAAAGAACATCTTCAAACCATCGGCGACAATCTGGAATAGACCAAAAGGACCCACACGATTCGGGCCGTAACGATCTTGCCACAATGCCAACACACGACGTTCAACAAAACTTAAGAAACCGCCAATGATGACTACAAGCAGTAAAATCACAATCGCTTGTACAACCGCAAAGGTCACATCCCATTGCGATTGCGTCATCGTATTCGCAAGAAAAGTAGGTAACGTTGGATCGACTCTCATCTTAGCCCCCTACTACTGCGGATTGAACAGCTGGTGCAGCTTGGATCACAACTGACTGTGTTAAGTCCAAAGCAATCAATTGACCCAGTGGATAATCAATTACACCCACTGGTAGATTTTCACTAACGGTAATCGGCATACGCACTTCGTCCGAACCGACTTGCAACAGCACGTCTTGACCATCTTGTAGTTTCAACTGTTCAGCAGTCTCAACACTCAAGGTCAAATACGCATCGCCCATGCGTTCTTGCATGACGGGTGCGCGTGCTGCTGTTTCGTCTGACGCGTACAAATTCGCCATAGGCAACAATTTATAGCCAGTATCCGTTTCGGCATCAGGTGCAACATAGCTGCGTTTTGCGGTTTTGCGTAGTTGGTCAAACAAACGTACACCCGGATCACCCGCTTTCAGATGTCCGCCCACTTCGTCTTGGAACTTATTCCAAGATTGCGGAGAGTTCCAACCCGGCGCCCATGCGAATGGAATCAACGAGCTGTTTTCTTGTGGGCCGACATAACCTTCCATTGAGAAGGTCAATGCAGAATCTTTATCTTGTGGTTGACGGACTTCATGTACGCTCAATTTAGCTTGCATCGAAGTACGACCTGAATAACGACGTGGTTCACGCGCAACTTTCAGACCATGTACGCGATAGCCTGCATTTGGTGCGGCATCGACAATGCTTTCCAATTGCGGAACTGAACGTCCAATCGCTTCGATCACATCATCCAAAACTGTCCATTCAATCACACGATTTTCTAGACCAGTCTTGATTGCATGCAACCAGCGCCAGCCTTCTTTAATGCTGATATTGGCATCGTAATACGCTGCATCAAACACTTGGAAATAACGCTGTGCACGACCTTCAGCCGACACCACAGTCCCATCACCTTCAGCAAAACTTGCAGCTGGTAATACGATGTGTGCGTGAGTCGCCGTATCTGTAGCTTGATGATCAAGTACGATGACTTGCTTAGCTTTAGCCAGAATCGCTTCAAGTTTCGCTTTCGGTAAACGACGCGTCAGATCATTTTCAGCAATGACCAACACTTCAAAGTCTGCATCCAATAAATCTTCGAGTGGCAATGCGCCGCCATTTTGCGACAATAACGCCAAGCCCATTGAGTTCACTTCAGGCACAACGATATTAATACCCGCATGACCTGATTGATCAGCCGCAAAGAAGTCGCCCAAATTTTGGACGATTTGCGCGGCTGCTTCTAATAGTGCAGGCTCTTGCAAAGTTGTGCCAGTCACGATCAATGGTTTTTTAGCCGCTTTCAATGACGCTGCAATACTATGTGCAAATTCAATCGCTTCTGCAGCCAACCCTGTAATCGGTTGACCTGCAATGCTTGCCGCAACTGCAAAACCTAAACGCGCGATGTCATTTGGCGTAGCGATACAACCACCTTCTGCC
>JASLFQ010000278.1 GCA_030150595.1 Aquirhabdus sp. | reverse complement strand
GCTTTACCCCCTTCCGTACCGCAGTGGCAGGCAACTATCGCCCATATTTTACATGGGATGCTTTATTTGCTGATGCTGGTCATCCCACTCACAGGTTATCTTCATCGGGTGGCAGGCGGGCATCCAGTCAATTTTTTTGGTTTGGGTGAATTACCTGTCTTTATTGGAAAGAATCTTCCAGTGCGGCTTTTCATGGGTACTGCCCATACTTACTTGGTCTGGGTATTGGCATTTTTGGTTATCGGTCATATTGGTGCCGCATTGAAACATCATTTTGTCGATCACGACAACATCCTGACACGTATGTTCCGCTTCTAGGTTATTGCACGCAACCAGATAGATTGAGTTTGGTTGGCTTTTGCGATAGAGATTCTTGGCGTAACGCTTGGGTCTATTGAGCTTATCGGCAGACATTGTGTCGAAATTTAAAAATGGAAATTGGCGACGGACTGAACCGTATTGAGAAAGCGAAAAAAAAGCCCCGCGATGAGCGGGGCTTTTTTATGAATTTATTGGCGGAGAGAGAGGGATTCGAACCCTCGATAGGTTTAACCCTACGCCGCATTTCGAGTGCGGTACATTCAACCACTCTGCCACCTCTCCAACGGCGGGCATTCTATAACCTAGCCCTTACAAACACAAGACTATTCCAAATATGGAAAAGTCTTGATATCCGTACGATTGGTTAAATGCTGCTTAAATCAACACCAATGCGATTAGCGACTTCTTCGTAAGCTTCTACAACATCGCCGAGACCTTGACGGAAACGATCTTTGTCGAGTTTCTTTTTGCTGTCTTTGTCCCATAGACGGCAACCGTCAGGGCTGAATTCATCACCCAATACGATTTGACCATGGAACACGCCAAATTCAAGTTTGAAGTCCACCAGCATCATATTGCCTTGGTCAAACAATGCTTTGAGTACGTCATTGACTTGGTAAGTCAGGGCTTTCATCGTTGCAAGCTGTTCTGCAGTTGCCCAGCCCAACGTGATTGCAACTGATTCATTGACGATTGGATCACCCAAAGAGTCATCTTTGTAAAAAAGTTCAAAAGTTGGCGGTGTGAGCGGACGACCTTCTTCAATCCCGAGACGACGACACAAGCTGCCTGCAGCATAGTTACGCACCACACATTCCACTGGAATCATGTTCAGGCGTTTAACCAATACTTCATCAGGCGTGAGCAGTTTTTCAAAGTGTGTTGGAATCCCTGCATCTGCCAATTTTTGCATGATAAATGCGTTGAACAGATTGTTGACGCGACCTTTGCGAGCGAGCTGTTCAACACGTTTGCCATCAAACGCGGACGTGTCATCGCGAAACACCAGAATCAAATGATCCGCATCGGTTGATTCATAAACTGATTTGGCTTTTCCAGTGTACAGCAGTGCTTGTTTTTGCATGAATCATGATCCATTAAGCGGTTGTTTTTAATAAATAACAAATGATGTTGTGGTTCTACAAGTCAGCGTTTATCGATAGGAAATAATCGATTACGCAGACCAATTTCGTGCAATACGTTCGAGCAAGTCGGTTGCGATGGTTTTGTCAGCAAGCGAAGCATCTGCTTTTTGCAGCATAACCGTCGTTGTGTTGCCAATGCGACCTAGTTTGAGCTGATAAACCACATTGTCGATCATGACATCAAAACGGTTCTCAGCGTTATTGCGCTGAATGACATTCACGTTCGCTACACTCAGGCTACGGTTAATCGCATCCCAGACTTTGGAGGCATCACCATCAATCTTAAGGAGTGGAAATCCATTGCCATCAATGACGAATTGCGGTGCGGATGGCGCTCCGCCAATTTGACTGTCAACAACAGTAGTTTGATCTAAGGTCTTCGGCTTTGGCAGCGCATAGCGATTGCCTTTTGCATTTGTGAGGACTAGTTTTTCCGCTGCGTCATTTTCAGGAACCGTCGGCACAGGGTAGAGCGGGGCAATTTGTCGGGTTTGCAGACTATCTGGAACTTGCACTGCTGCGATACTTTGCGCTTGTGCGTAATCCATCGACCCATTGTTGATTGCCCAGCGGCTACAACCTGTTAAAGCGACTGTAGATAATGTCAATATCGTCAGTACCTTCATATTGCTTTTCGAGATGTTACTCATCAAATTGTTAATGCGTGAACCACGTTGCAGCATAATCATGTCTCTCTTAGATATTTTTGAGGTAGCAATCTAAATATTGATCGGATTGCCACCCTGCATCGTCATCAATTTAATGAGGCAAGACACCCGATTCAACAAGGGCGGCATGGACTTGAGCTTGGTATTCCGTCGCCAATACCGTCAATGGTAAACGTAAACCGAGCGCGACTTTACCCATATCGTGTAATGCCCATTTGACTGGGATAGGGTTCGATTCGCAAAACAAAATCTGATGCAGTATGGCGACTTCCTGATTCAATTGTTCGGCCAGAACAGCATTTCCGCTTAACGCAGCACGGCAAATTTCATGCATGGCACGTGGTACAACGTTTGCTGTGACAGAGACGTTACCTTTTGCGCCCATGCCCATCAAACGCCAAGCGGTTGCATCGTCGCCCGAAAACACATCAATACCACCATTTGGTAAGGCATTGAGTCTCGTAATGAGATCAAGCCCACGGGTCAAATCACCCGTTGCATCTTTGATTGAGCTAATTCCATCCACTTCTGCCAAACGCACAACAGTATCATTATGCATGTCAACACCAGTACGACCTGGCACATTATAGAGCATTTGAGGCAAATCAACTGCTTCGGCAATGGCGCGATAGTGGCGATACAGCCCTTCTTGTGTGGGTTTGTTGTAATACGGCGTCACAAGGAGTGCTGCATCAGCACCCAATTTTTTTGCAGTGCTGGTGAGTTCGATGGCTTCGCGAGTTGAATTTGCGCCTGTGCCCGCGATCACAGCGATACGTCCAGCAACAACTTTAATAACGTGTTCGATCACACTTGCATGTTCAACAACATCTAATGTGGCTGATTCACCAGTCGTACCAACCGCCACGATACCGTCGGTGCCTTCTGCGATATGCCATTCAACGAGACGTGTCAATGCATCAAAGTCCACCTTGCCATCATCGTACATTGGCGTAATGATTGCGACGATGGAGCCTTGAATTCGGGGTGTACCTTGCGATGACATGTCACCACTCCTGCATTGAAAAGTTAAGCTGATTTTTAAGTATCGTTTACAAGTATCGATTTAGGGAAACCCTAGAGTATACGCACTTCTTAAAACCAACACAAAAAATCTAAAACAAAAAAAGCCAGAACATGAGTCTGGCTTTTTTGGATACAAACTACATCGACTTTAAAATTAAATTTCAAAAACAATGTATTACAAATTTTGGAGCGGGAAAAGAGACTCGAACTCTCGACCCCAACCTTGGCAAGGTTGTGCTCTACCAACTGAGCTATTCCCGCGAGTGTGGCTATTCTAGCGATATATTGATGCCTGTCAAGCCGTCTTATTGCTAACAACTCAAAAAGTGAGCAGAATGATGGCTGTAGTTTGGTTTTGAAGATGAGTGCATTGTTCTATTTAAATTCTAAACGATCTTTTTTAACAATGATCCTACTTTCTGCTTACTCATCAATCGGTACATTAGTCGATCACTGCACATTTTGTTAATTTGCTATAGGCTATAGATAGTAGGAAAATCTCTAATGTTTTATGCAGAGTGTTCGATAGAGCGTGCGCAATTTGATCGTTGTGGTACAGTATACCTAAGCTAAACGCTAGTAACTCAGTATTATTCCTATAACCTAAATTTAATAATAACATTATGTCAAAATTTGATCCCATTCGAAAATTACTGAGTCAATATTATGACTTGGAGTTTCATCACAATCCGCAACTG
>JASLFQ010000234.1 GCA_030150595.1 Aquirhabdus sp. | reverse complement strand
CGTGCTTTATTTAGTACCGCATCTTGAGCCAGTCGTTCAGGCAGGTCAGGATTTGCAATGAACGGTACGCCGAACGCAATTGCATCGGCATCACCTTTGGCAAGCCACGCATTTGCTGAATCTTTGGTGAAGCGTTCATTGGCAATGTACGTTCCGCCAAAAGCAGCTTTCAATAATGGCCCGAGACTATCTTCACCTTCTTTCTCACGCGCACTGATAAAGGCAATTTTGCGTTTTCCGAGTTCTTTGGCGACATAGCTAAACGTTGTTGCACGATCAGAATCACCCATGCCATGTGCATCAGCACGCGGCGCAAGATGTACGCCAACGCGCGAAGCGCCCCATACAGAAACGACAGCATCAGTGACTTCAAGCAGGAGGCGAGCACGATTTTCGAGTGAGCCACCATACTGATCCGTGCGTTGATTGCTGCTGTCTTGAAGGAACTGATCTAGCAAATAGCCATTTGCGCCATGAATGAATACACCATCAAAACCAGCAGCTTTGGCATTTTCAGCGCCTTTACGGAAGGCTTCAACGACATCGGCAACTTCGGTTGTTTCTAGTGCGCGTGGCGTTGGATATGGGCGTTCTGGACGAAGCAAGCTGACATGGCCTTGTGCTGCAATTGCGCTTGGTGCGACAGGTGTTAGACCGTTTAACAGTGAAGGATCTGAAATACGTCCAACATGCCAAAGTTGCAAGGTGATCCGTCCGCCTGCGGCATGAACCGCATCTGTGACTAAACGCCAGCCTGCAACTTGTTCATCTGACCAAATACCTGGTGTATCTGCATAGCCGACGCCCATTGGGGTGACGGATGTTGCTTCGCTCATGATGAGCCCAGCGGAAGCACGCTGCACGTAGTATTCGGCCATGAGTGCATTGGGTACACGACCTACGCTTGCGCGCGCACGTGTGAGTGGTGCCATGATAATGCGATTAGGAAGTTCAAGATCGCCAAGCGTGATCGGGTCGAATAGAGTAGTCATGTGAATCATTCCTGTTTATAAAAGCATGAATAAAAACGATGAGGGTGTTACGAGTGGGGGTTAAAAATCTTTGAAGTGAATTACAGCTCTTTTCCCATTTGGAGTAAGAACTCTGTAATGACTTCTTCGTTACGTTTGAAGAAATTCCACTGACCGACTTTTTTACAACTGATGAGTTGAGCGCGTTGCAAAACAGCTAAATGAGCGGAAACAGTCGATTGTGATAAGCCACATTGCGTAAATTTCCCAGCACAAACACCAAATTCAAAAGGGTGTTCTTGTGTCTTGAAATGCTGTTCTGGATTTTTTAGACAAGCCAACATTTCTCGGCGCGTT
Organism: Aquirhabdus sp.; assembly: GCA_030150595.1. Taxonomy (GTDB): domain Bacteria; phylum Pseudomonadota; class Gammaproteobacteria; order Pseudomonadales; family Moraxellaceae; genus Aquirhabdus. The sequence continues at coordinate 9,571 of JASLFQ010000234.1, read as the reverse complement.
GGATGGGCAAGGGCTTTGATAATTTCATCAAGGTCGATTTGTGTGGTCATGGTTAAAGTAGTAAAACGTTATATTGCGATAAGGCGAAATATATATCGTATTTTTGCGATATGCAAGGGTGCGAGATTTTAGTTTTGTAATTTGGGTGTGACTGGTGAGTTGAAATGAAATGAGGGTGGTGGGCCGCTACTTTCTCAGTTCCAAGTTATAAATATAATTCATGGTTTTGAAGTTACCTGAACTAAATTGTAGGTTACGAAATATATGGAGAAGACTAGCTCGGAGCTCAAGGCTATTTACATCAGTTGATATGACATTATCGTTTGTAACATGTCCAGTTGGATCAATGAGTAAATGAATGGTTATGCGACTGCCGTGCATCGACGGTGTGACTTTCAAAGCATGATGATATGCAGCATTGATGATAGGTTGATTTTGTTGAATGACACTTTCCATATCGCTACGGGTTAATTTGGTAGGCTTATTATCGGTGGCGGCATTGAGAGTAGGTAAGATATTTGAGGTGGTATTGTTTTGAACACGTGTACCAAGCCAGCTGGCAATTGCACCAAAGTTCCCTACGTGCTCTTTCAAAACTACTTTAGGGTTATTCGATTCCCACGTAAAAATATAATCTGGATGGCTATATTTGCCATAGCAACAGTCCCGCTCTAATTGTGGACCTATGAGCTTGCTTTGCGTAATACTATAAACAGAACAGTGAGTCGTACAATCACTTTGCATAGCAGAAGTTGCAATGCTTTGAAATTTTGCAATCGTGTTTATTCTGTACCATTCAGAATATTTATAAAGGGCAAAGACCACGCCGACACTAAAAAAAACACCAACGAATGTATTTAGAAAACTTGGAGGATCTTTTTGGATTTCATCCTGAAGTTCTTTTAATGCTTTTGGATTTGATCGCGTTTGAACAGACTTTGAGTTTACCAGAGCCTTTAGAGCTTTTGTGTTTATGATGCGATATCCATAGATAAGTACAAATGCGATTAGAAAGAATATGAACCAGATGAAATTTTCAGTTAACAGCATTGATTGATCCTTTGATATTTTATTTTTATGCACTTAGTTCAAGAATACAGGCATTCAATCAATCATCGCAAATCAATCTTTTCCAAAAACAAAAAAAGCCCGCTAACAATGAGCGGGCTTTTTCATCAACTCAAGTATTACAGTGAGCGTGAAATCAATTCTTTCATGATTTCGTTTGTGCCGCCATAAATACGATTTCCGCGATTGTCGTTGTATGCACGTGCGATTGGGTATTCCAGCATAAAGCCGTAACCGCCATGCAACTGAACACATTCATCAACGACTTTGCTGAACATTTCACTGAGTTTATATTTAGCGATTGCAGCGGCTTCGATTGCTAATTTACCTTCCAATTCCATTTCCATGCAACGGTCGATATAGGCACGACCCATTTCAAGTTCGCTGCGCATTTCAGCAAGTTTGAAACGGGTGTTTTGGAATGACAAAACTGTTTTACCAAAAGTTTTGCGTTCTTTGACATATTTCAGTGTTTGAGCAAATGCCGCTTCTGAGCCAGCTTGGCAAGCGATTGCAATGATCATGCGTTCCCAAGCAAGTTCCTTCATCAACATGATGAAGCCCATACCTTCGATACCGAGCAAGTTCTTTTTCGGTACACGGACGTTGTCAAAGAACAATTCGCAAGTATCTTGACCTTTCATACCAACTTTGTTCAGTGGTTTGCCTTTGGTGAAACCTGGCGTTTTTGCATCCATAATCAGCAATGACAGGTTGTTTGCGCCTTTTTCACTGTTGCCAGTTTTAACGACAACCACAACTACATCAGACAAGTAACCATTGGTAATGAAGATTTTGGAACCATTAACAACATAGTCATCGCCATCCAAAACTGCTGAAGTGCGAATCGCTTGCAAGTCGGAACCAGTGCCAGGTTCGGTCATTGCAATCGCGCCGATGAGTTCGCCAGTTGCCATTCTTGGTAACCATTCGAGTTTTTGCTCATGGTTACCAAAGTTGTTGATATAGTTTGCAACGATGTCTGAGTGCAGAGAAAAACCTGTTGCTGAATCCATCGCGTAGGCTTGTTCTTCAATCAGAATCATGCTGTATAGACGATCTACGCCGTAACCACCGTATTCTTCTGGCATCGTGCCGCAAAGCAGACCAAGCGCACCCGCTTTGTTCCAGAGATCGCGGTCAACATGCTGTTGCGCTTCATATTTTTCAGTGTTCGGAATCACTTCTTGTTCAAAGAAGCGACGCGCAGTTGCACGGAAAGCTACGTGATCTGAGTTGAATAATTTACGTGGAATCAGTGAATCAATTGGGCGTTCGAGAGTAGACATTAAAGAGCTTCCTGTGCAGGGTGGTTGCTGCGCTTTTCGTGGTAAATATCACATTGAAATGGGCGTTCAAACAGCGGATCAACAGATGTCGCGGCTATGAATTTGTGATCGCTAGTAAATCGGATGTCGCCCATGGCAACAATGATCGTTATTGCCAATATCTGCGATAAAAACGGCTTTTTTGCCAATTTAGGAAGTAACCGTTTTCATGAAGCAAAAATATTCCGCTGTGAACTGCGTTGTTGCGTGTTGAACCTGATATTCTTTTCACCACTTTAAATAGACCCATTTTTGTAATGATTCCAACTAAGTCGACAGATTCTAAGCATCATATTGCGATTGATCGCTCTCTCATCATTTCTGTATTTGTGGTGGCATCGTGTGGTTTGGCGTATGAACTGATTACAGGTGCGCTGGCGAGTTATTTACTGGGCGATTCGATCTTACAATTTTCGACGATTATTGGGACTTACCTTTTTGCAATGGGCATTGGCTCGCATCTGTCGAAGTATATTCATGATGATCAGGTGCTGCAGAGATTTATCGAAGTTGAATTATTTGTGGGTTTAGTCGGTGGACTGTCGGCGACGTTTTTGTTTGTCATTTTTGCTTGGTTGTCGATGCCATTTCGCGTGGTGTTGTATGCCTTGGTGCTGATTATTGGCATTTTAGTCGGTATGGAAATTCCGCTAGTCATGCGGATTTTGAACCAGCGTCAGACGGCGTTTAGCGAATTAGTCAGTAAGGTTTTGACCTTTGACTATCTAGGTGCGCTTGCGGTTTCTATCCTGTTCCCACTAATTCTTGCGCCGAAATTAGGGTTGGCGCGTTCAGGTTTGTTATTTGGCCTATCCAATGTTGGGATTGCGGGTTGGACGGCTTGGCGCTTTCGTGATGAACTGCCAAAAATGCGTTTGTTGTTCAACCGCACCATCTTTTCCATGGTGATTTTGCTTGCGGCATTTGTAGTGTCTGATCGATTGGTGAAATGGTCAGAAGGCGTGTTGTTTGGCGATCCTGTGATTTATGCCCAAACGACGCCATATCAGCGCCTAGTCATTACCAAGTGGAAAGATGATTTACGGCTTTATATCAACGGCAATTTACAGTTTTCCAGTCGCGACGAACATCGTTATCACGAAGCTTTAGTGCATCCGATTTTAGGGGCGATGCCTTGGGCCAAACGTGTATTGATTTTGGGCGGCGGCGATGGTTTGGCATTACGTGAAGTCTTGCGCTATCCGAACATTGACCATGTGACGCTGGTGGATTTAGATCCTGCGATGACGAAGTTGTTTTCAACCAATGCTGAATTGACTGCCTTAAATCAGAAGTCATTTTTGAATCCGCGAGCGACCGTCATTAATGATGATGCTGCGCGTTGGCTTGAGAGTAATGCGGATACCTATGATGCGATCATTATGGATTTTCCAGATCCGTCGAATTTTGGTTTAGGGAAGTTGTATTCAGTGCCGATGTATCGGTTGGTTGCGCGACATTTGTCGGAACATGGTTTAGTGGTGGTGCAATCGACTTCGCCGTATCATGCACCGCGTTCATTTTGGTGTGTGGATGCAACTTTAGAAAAAGCTGGGTTTTACACCACGCCCTATCATGCGCTGGTGCCGTCATTCGGTGAGTGGGGTTTTATTATTGGTTCTAAGTTCCCAAATTATCAGCCGCCAACACAATACAGTTTGCCGATGACTTTTCTAGATAAAGAAACCACGGAAGCGATGTTTCATTTTCCGCTAGATATGAAGCGTTGGAATGTGCTGCCAAATGAGCTAAACAATCAGCAGTTGGTGCATTATTTTCAGCAAGATTGGGGCGATGTGATTCGCTGATTTTGGCGATAAAAATCCATTTTTTGTAGGGGCGACCCTTGTGGTCGCCCTTTTTGGATGGTGTTCTAGGGCAACCACAAGGGTTGCCCCTACAATAATTTAATCAGTTAATAAGGATATTCCGTGTTCCCCATAGAGCGTTTTACATGAATCGTCGTCACTTTCTGGGTTTTACCGCCGCAAGTAGCCTGATGGCTGGATGTCGCTGGCCATCTTGGTCGGTGATCCCGCCGTGGCTACCTGTCAAAGTGCTTGATGGTGGCATGAAAGAAGGGCATCGTTTTGCGCGGGATTGGGGCAGTCAGACATTACCAACGCCGAGCAGTGAACGACGTGTTGATACGGTGATTCTCGGTGGTGGTATTGCTGGTTTGACGGCAGGGTGGCGATTGGCTCAAGCGGGGTTTAAGGACTTTCTATTACTGCAAGGTTTTGAGCAATACGGCAATGCCAGTAGTGGTCAATGGCAAGATGTGAGTTATCCACGCGGCGCGCATTATTTGCCATTTCCAACGCCTGAATCAACGCATGTGCAAGAGATATTGCGTGCGTTTGGTATTCTGCAAGGGCAGGATTTAGGCGATATTAATAGCTATGATGAGCGTTGTGTTGTGCATTCGCCAGAGGAACGATTGTGGATGGGTAGCCGTGAGCAATGGCGCGATACATTACTGCCGCCTGCTGCAAATGGTTCGCCTGATCTGATGCAGCAACAACGTTTTTTTGCGTATGTAAATAGCCTGAAAGGCAAACGCGGCTCCGATGGTAAAATTTTATTTGCGATTCCGATTGCGTTGTCATCGCAAGATGCCAAGTGGCGCAAACTGGATACGATGACCTTCGATCAATGGCTAGATCGTGAGGGATATACGTCTGTTAGTTTTCGTTGGTATCTGGATTATGGTTGCCGTGATGATTATGGTTTTGGCAGCGATAAGGTGTCGGCGTGGGCAGGGATTCATTATTTTTCCAGCCGTGTTCATGATAGTGAGAAGCCTCATCAAACCGCGCTGGTCACATGGGGCGCGGGTTTAAATCCATTAGCGAAGCAACTGTCAGATGCAAGTCTGCCACAACAGCTTTCACAAGCGGCAATGCGGCTTGTGGAAACGCGTGATGGTGTGCAAGTGTGGTCAACGGATATGCAGGGCAAGGTGACGCTGATTCATGCCAAACGTGCGATTTGCGCTATGCCACTGCATGTGCTCAAGCATGTCTTTCCACAGTTAAAAGATTATGGTTTTGATGTAGAGCAGGATATATTGCCGCATGTACCGTGGTTAGTGTCCAATATTTGGTTGAATGGTTTTCCGCGTGAAGTTGGCGATGTACCGATCTCGTGGGAAAACATTGTTTATGGCAGTAAAAGCCTAGGTTATGTGCTCGCAACACAACAATGGATTCGGGTAGCGCGTCCACCACATTCAGTGTTTACGGCTTATCATTCATTTGCCGATCAAGCGCCAGAGCTTGCTCGGGCATGGATGCAGAAAGCGAGTGTGCATGAATTATTGGATGTTGGCATACAGGATGTGATCAATGTATATGGAACTGATTTATGGTCGTGTGTCGCGGGTGTTGAAATCATGATGCGAGGTCATGCCATGAGTGCGCCAGTCAAAGGCTACCTCTCACAAAAAGGTTTATTAGCACTCCGTGATGCCGATCAAAAGGTGACGTTTGCGCATAGTGATCTATCAGGCTATTCTATTTTTGAAGAAGCGAGTTGGTGGGGTTGGCAGGCAGCAGGTCGAATCATATGAAAGGGATACATCTGATTGCTGATCTGTATGATTGTCAATGTCGAGCAGAGTTGCTAACAACGCTCGGCGAACTTGAACCACAAATTGTAAGCGCAGTTCAGCAAGCCAATATGCAAGTGGTTGGCGTACGTTTTCATCAGTTTGAACCGACTGGTGTGACAGGCGTTGTGCTATTGGCAGAATCTCATGTGGCAGTGCATACTTGGCCAGAACAGGGACTTAGTGGATATGTCACATTGGATGTGTATGTTTGCAACCATACTGGCGAAAATCGCGCAAAAGCAGAACAGTTGTTTGAACAACTCATTACGTTGTTTGAGCCAAAGAATATTGAGCGTCATAGTGTAAATCGTGGAAGTCGTACTTAATTATTCATAGAAATGGGCGGAATGGTCATGCAAGACTTACTACAAACGATTGGACAAGAATTCAACCATATTGTGACGCCTTATCTGCTCAATTATGTTCTCTATTTAGTTGGGGGTGGAGTATTAATTACTATCTTTTCAGTGATCTATATGTGGTTCACGCCGTATAATGAAATGGCGCTGATTCGGGCTGGACATAGTGCTGCGGCTTTGAGTTTTGCAGGCGCATTGATTGGTTTTGCGTTAACACTCGCGGCGTGTGCGGTCTATCATGCAAGTTTTGTCGGCTTCGTGGGATGGGCGCTGGCAGCGATGTTGGTGCAACTCCTTGGCTATGTGATCACTGCGCGTTTAATTCCTGATCTGAAGCAACAGATGCTTGATAATAATATTGCCGTCGGTGGCTTTGTCGGTTCGGTTGCCTTGGCAATTGGGATCTTGAATGCTGGATGTTTATCTTAACGAGATTGCTGTAAATAATGATTTGAAATTTAACAGTTTAAAAATACAATTTTTAGAATTTAGAAAAGGGAGCGCGTCATGAGTATTGGTTCATTTATCCGCAAGCAGTTTGTTGATGTGATTCAGTGGGATCAGCAAGATGATGACGTGCTGATGTGGCGGTTTCCGATGCAAGACGATGAAATTCGTAATGGTGCCCAGCTCACGGTACGCGATAGTCAGATCGCCATTTTTGTCAATGAAGGGCAAGTTGCGGATGTGTTTGGACCCGGTTTATACCGCTTAACGACACAGACTTTACCTGTACTCACGTATTTAAAAAACTGGGATAAGCTTTTTGAATCACCGTTTAAATCCGACGTTTTCTTTTTTAGCACTAAACTGCAATTAGGTCGCAAATGGGGTACGCCGCAGCCAATCACATTACGTGATAAAGATTTTGATATGGTGCGTCTACGTGCTTTTGGGATGTACTCTTATCAGATCTCTGATCCAAAAGCCTTTTATCAAGAAATCACAGGTGCAAAACCGAGTTATAGCAGCGAAGAAGTTGAGCCACAACTACGCAACTTGATCGTATCGAATATCAGCAGTGGTATCGCATCAAGCGGGATTCCTTTTTTGGATTTAGCGGCTAATCAAGGCGTGATGGGCGATCAACTCAAGCTCACGATGACACCGTTGTTTGCGCGTTACGGTCTGAAACTCGATGCCTTCGTCGTTGAAAATATCTCCTTGCCTGAAGAGTTGCAAAAAGCGATTGATACGCGCATTTCCATGGGCATGATGGGCGATTTGAATAAATTCACTCAATACCAAGTCGCGGCTTCGATTCCTCTGGCTGCACAAAATGAAGGTGGCATTGCGGGTGTTGGTGCAGGTTTGGCTGCAGGTGTTGGCATGGGGCAAATGATGGCAGGTGCGATGCAAAACGCGACTGCACAAGCGGCTCAACCTGCCCAAGCTAGTCCAACGCCAGCAGCAGCGCCGCCTGTTGATTTAGTAGCACGCTTAAGCCAACTCAAAGCGATGTTGGATCAAGGGTTGATTACTCAAGTCGATTTTGAAAGTACCAAAGCGGACATTCTTAAATCTTTGTCAAATTGATAAGTTGCTGTCCGTATGACTGATCCGAACGATCCTCAGGCGCCTTCGAATCCGCCGCCGAATCCACCCGCCAGTAAGAAGAAAATTCTGGCGTTTAACGCTGCTTGTCCAAGTTGCGGGGCACAAGTTGTTTTTCGATCACCTGCATCGGTAATGGCGGTTTGTGAATATTGCCAAACGACAGTGCTCCGTGATGACTATAGCGTGCGCGACCAAGGCAAGATGTCAGCGATTCTTGAGGATTATTCACCGCTGCAAATTGGCAGTAGTGGATTTCTCGATGGATTGGGATTTGCGCTGATTGGACGGATTCAGCTGCAATATACCGACGGATTTTGGAATGAGTGGTATTTGCAATTCGATGATGGCACCAATGGCTGGTTATCGGATGCGTCTGGTCTATATGTGCTCACCCGTCATACTGGAACTTTAGATGACGCACCACAATTTAACGCACTCTCGATCAATCAAGTTGTCCCTTATAAGTCAGCCAGCTATCGCGTAACGGATCATCGGACTGCCACATGTACAGGCGGGCAGGGCGAGCTGCCATTTGTGGTTGGCAAAGATTGGCAAACTTCTGTTGCTGATCTCCGTGTCCAAGCGCGTTTTATGTCGCTTGATTACAGCGATGGTTATCCGCCGCAAGTGTATGAGGGTCGTGCGGTTACGCTAAGCGGTCTCAAATTCCAACTCTTACGTGATGCTGATCAGGTTCAATCGACGACGGGGAAGATTAAGGGCAAAATCACAAACTTAGAGTGTCCAAATTGCGGTAGTCCAATTCCCTATGTGATGGGAATGGCAGAGCATTTGGCATGTCCTGCATGTCGTGCAGAGGTAGCCATTGCTGGCGATAAAGCTGAAGTCTTGGTTAAGCACAAAGAACTCACGACGCTGAAAAGTGCACTTTCATTAGGTGATAAAGCAACATTCGATGATCACGCGTATGTGGTGATCGGCTTGATGCAAATGGAAGAAGTGAGCGAAGAAGTTTCAAGCTTGTGGACAGAGTATCTACTGTATAGCTTAGAGGCTGGTTTCTTATGGCTTGTTGATGGCGGTGAAGAGCACTGGCAGAAAACGATTGTTCTCAATGAAATACCAGAAGAAAAAGTGGGTAATGCCTTCTTCCAAGAGAAGCGCTGGGAACGAAAATGGGCTTACCAAGGGCGAGTGTTGTATGCCGTCGGTGCATTTAATTGGCGCGTTAAAGTTGGTGATACCAATTTCATCATCGAATATAAAAATGGCTCTGATACTCTAGTTTCTGAACGTAATCAGAACGAGATTAACTGGAGCTTATCAACACCGATTTCTGGGTTCTTTGTTCGCCAAGCCTTTGGTAAGAAACAACCGCCGCGTGAAACACTTTCAACTACGCCATCCGATGGGAATCAAGCGGTTCTCAAATGGTTAAGTATTATCTTATGGACGATCAATCTTCCGATTATTTTGGCGGGTAATGGATCATTTTTTCTGACGCTCATTGCACAATTTGGCATCATCTTTTTACCTGCAATCGTGTCTAAAGCAGATGCGATGAAATCGTTTAGCACGGATAATTTTTTTGGTGAGAAAACCAGTCTTTGGGTTTGGGGGCTGGCAACTATTTTATTTGTGATGTTCATTAATTTAAGTTCAAGTAACACATCATCATCGGGTTG
>JASLFQ010000231.1 GCA_030150595.1 Aquirhabdus sp. | reverse complement strand
GTTTTGGAAACATCCAGACATGCCCGATCCTGGCTATGAGTCACTTATTGATGCGTACAATATCTTGCCCGGAAAGTACATTCTGGGATTGGCGTTTGCCTATCAGAACCAGTTACATCAATGTTCACAATTTAATGTACCCATTAATATTACTAATTAACTAATCATATGATGATTTTTGTTTATTTTTTATTGAATTACAAATGTGGATTAGGTTATGTCTAAAAAAATTATTCTCCCAGGCGGTGCGGGACTGGTAGGGCAGAATCTAGTTGCTCGGCTTAAAGCCAAAGGCTACAACAATATTGTTGTTCTGGATAAGCATCAGGCAAATTTGGCGGTACTGAAGCAGGCACAGCCCGATATTACAGTAGAGTATGCTGATTTAGCTGAGGTTGGCCCTTGGAAGCGACACTTTGTCGATGCCGATGTTGTGGTCATGCTACAAGCACAAATTGGTGGTAATGATCATGAGGATTTCGTTCGTAATAATGTGACTGCAACGCAACTTATTCTTAATCAAATTAAGTTAAATCAGATTGGATGCTTAGTGCACATTAGTTCTTCTGTCGTAGAGTCTGCAGCGGATGACTTTTACACGAACAGCAAGAAAGACCAAGAAAAGATGGTGATAGAGAGCGGTATTCAATGTCCTATTCTTCGCCCAACTTTAATGTTCGGTTGGTTTGATCGAAAACACTTGGGTTGGTTATCACGTTTTATGAATAAAGTTCCAGTGTTTCCAATCCCAGGGCATGGTCGATATATGAGACAACCACTTTATGTGGGTGATTTCTGTAACGTCATTATCAGTTGTATTGAGCAGCGTACACATACTGGGATTTATAATATTTCAGGTCATGAACACATTGATTATATCGACATCATTCGCCAAATCAAAAAGACCACTCGTGCCAAAACTAAAATCGTCAAGATTCCTTATCACCTGTTTTATGGGCTCCTTTCGATTTGGGCTCTATTTGATAAGAATCCTCCTTTCACGACGCAACAACTTGCTGCATTAATCGCAAAAGATGAATTTGAAGTCATTGATTGGCCGGGCATCTTCGGCATATCGTATACGCCATTTGCTCAGGCGATTGATGAAACGTTTAATGATCCCGTATACAGCAAAATCGTTTTGGAGTTTTAATTATGGGTCAACGAATTGCTGTTTTAGGTGCAGGTCCAATGGGTCTAGCAGTGGCTTACCAACTTGCACAAGATGGACACCATCCCGTTATATTTGAAGCAGATGATCGCGTCGGTGGTATGACTGCAGCTTTTGATTTCAACGGACTTTCTATTGAACGTTACTATCATTTTCATTGCATTTCTGACCATGCATTTCTACAGATGCTTGAAGAGCTTGGACTCTCTGACAAGATGCATTGGGTCAAGACAAAAATGGGCTACTGGTATCAGAATAAATTGCAGGCTTGGGGAAATCCGATTGCATTATTGCAGTTCCAAGGTCTAAGTTTGACGGCCAAAGTTCGTTATGGATTGCATGCGTTCTTGGCAACAAAGCGTGATGATTGGCAACCTTTAGATGATGTTGAAGCTTCTGCGTGGATCAAGTCTTGGGTTGGGGATGAGGCGTACGAAGTGCTATGGCGCCGATTATTCGATTATAAGTTTTATGACTATGTCGGCAACCTATCCGCTGCCTGGATATGGAGTCGCATCCGTCGTATCGGACGTTCACGTTATAATTTATTTCATGAAAAGCTCGGTTACTTAGAAGGGGGTTCTGAAACTCTCCTCAAAGGGATGACCGCTGCGATCACGTCTAAGGGTGGTGAGCTTCGTTTAAAGTCGCCTGTTTCTAAGGTGGTGATAGAAGATGGTGTCGTTAAAGGTGTAGAGAGTTTAGGTGAATTTGAGCCATTTGATAAAGTGGTGAGCACGATTCCGCTGCCTTATGTGGCACGTATCATGCCTGATTTACCAGAGCATCTTTTATCTGCATTTAATTCGAAAAAAAATATCGCAGTTGTGTGCGTAATCGTCAAGTTGAAGAAAGCGCTGACCAATAATTTTTGGCTCAATACCAATGATCCAGACATGGATATTCCTGGATTAGTTGAATATAGTAATTTACGACCAATGGATAAACATATCGTCTATGTTCCCTTCTATATGCCTTGCGAACATGAGAAATTTAAGCAGCCCGATGCTGTGTTTATTGAAAAAGTTCGTCAATACCTCATGAAAATTAATCCAGAGATACAAGCATCTGATTTTATAGATATTCATGCGAGTCGATACCGTTATGCGCAACCTATTTGCGAACCACGGTTTTTAGAAAAGTTACCTCCAGTTGCATTGCCTGTTGGCGGTTTATGGGTTGCAGATACATCGTATTATTATCCTGAAGATCGCGGGATTTCTGAAAGTATTGGATTTGGTCGTGCTATGGCTAAATCAGCAATCCTAGGTACTTTGCCAGAATGAAAATATCAGCAAAAAATACTCAATCTGAGTTTGCCAGTTTTCTTTTGGCAGGTGGGATTGCTGCGGCAGCAAATTATGGATCTCGATTTATTTTCAATATATG
>JASLFQ010000222.1 GCA_030150595.1 Aquirhabdus sp. | reverse complement strand
AACCACAAAAAGCATCGAAGCTACTGGTTCTTCCATTGCCAATTCTTATTATTGGCATTATCAGCACGTTGTTTTTTTAGTTGCCGCTATTTTGTCTTATATATTTTCTGGCAAAACTGGAACACCGTTTATTAGCGCAATGTTTCTTTTGTTTTCTATTCTAAGTAGTTCTTTAATTGTAGGTTATTATCTTGATCGCTCTGAACTTGTGGATGGTGGACTTTATTACAGACGGATATTGCGTAAATCTGCCACTTTAAGGTGGTGCGAAGTCACGAGTCTTAAATATTCAGAGAGCAGTAAGTGGTTTCGTATACAGACAACTAATGGTTCCGTCGTACGCATTTCGACAATGATGACTGGTCTACAGGAGTTTGCTCAAATAGCATTAGAACATATTCCTGAACGCAGTATTGATAGTCGTGCACAAGCTCTCCTAAAAGAAATGGCTTCTGGAAATCTTCCAAAGATTTTTGGTTAAGATTTTAAATGCACAAAATCACTTTATCTATATCGATTCTAAGAGATCGATTCCATCCATCCTGCTTTAATTGATATGCTCAAACCCTTTACAAAATTCAGAACATTGAAGTCCTATGCTGTATTCCTATTTTGAAAACTTGATTGATCAATTCCGCGAAGTACCTGATGAAATGCCGCCAAAAGGATTGGTGGCGTTTTATCTGCATTTTTTGCGGCAAGTGTGGCCTATTTTTATCATCGTGTTGATCGTTGGCTTGGGCTTGACGCTCATCGAAGTTTCTCTGTTTAGCTTCCTTGGCAAGATAGTCGATTTAGCACAGACGACTTCACCATCAGTCTTTTTTCAGCAACATAGTCATATTCTGTTATGGATGGCATTCGTTGCATTGGTGCTGCGCCCAATTTTTAGATTTTTACGCAATACATTAATTTCTCAATCCATCACGCCGAGTTTTACCAACCTCATTCGTTGGCAAAGTCATGTATATGTCCTGAAGCAAAATCTGAGTTTTTTTCAGAATGATTTTGCGGGTCGTATCGCAAGCCGCATTATGCAAGTTGGGCCGTCGCTCCGTGATTCGACGGTGCAAATGACCGATGCGATATGGCATGTATTGATTTATACGGGCAGTGCGCTGTATTTGTTTGGTCATGCGGATTGGCATTTGATGTTGCCATTGTTGATTTGGATGGCGTTTTATATTTACGGCATGATTTATTTTATACCGAAGTTGCGAGTGCGCGCTGTTGCGGCTTCGGGCGCGCGTTCCCAAATGATGGGACGAATCGTGGATGGTTATACCAATATCAGCACGTTGAAGTTATTTGCACAAAGTAAAGATGAGGAAAAGTACGCTCGCGATAGCGCGACAGAGCTCACATGGCGCGTTCAACAGATGATGCGCGTCATCACCAGCATGGATAGTTTGCTGACGGTGATGAATGGTTTACTCATCACGGTGACGATTGGTTTGGCGTTGTGGTTGTGGAGCATAGGGAAGGTCACTTTAGGCGATGTCGCGCTTGCAGCAGGTCTCGTGATTCGGATCAATGAGTTGTCGTCATGGACGATGTGGGTGCTAAATGGCATGGCGGATAACGTCGGGCAGGTGCAAGATGCGATGAAAAGCATTGCCCAACCGCGAGGATTGTTTGAACATCCTCATGCGGATGCGTTACAGGTAACACTTGGTGATATTCATCTCAAGAACGTGTCTTTTAATTATAGTAAGAATAATGATCATGCTCAAAGTGTCCTGAGCGGCTTAAATCTGAATATCCAAGCGGGTGAGAAAATTGGTTTAGTTGGGCCGTCAGGTGCAGGGAAGTCAACATTAGTCAGCCTCTTACTTCGATTGTATGATCTTGAGAGTGGTGAGATTCTGATTGATGGACAAAATATCGCTCAAGTCACCCAAGACAGTTTGCGCTCAAAAATTGGTTTGGTAACTCAAGATACATCATTGCTTCATCGTTCGATCCGTGACAATTTGCTCTATGGCAAGCCGAATGCCAGCGAGGCGGAACTTGAGTTGGCGGTGCATCAAGCTCGTGCAGATGTTTTTATTCCAGATTTAGAAGATGGAGAAGGGCGATTTGGCTATGAAGCGCACGTTGGTGAACGTGGTGTAAAGTTGTCGGGTGGTCAGCGTCAGCGCATTGCGATTGCACGAGTCTTGCTGAAGAACGCGCCGATTCTGATTTTGGATGAAGCGACATCGGCGCTGGATTCTGAAGTCGAAGCTGCGATTCAAGACAGCTTGGAAGTCCTCATGCAAGGTAAAACCGTCATTGCAATTGCTCATCGTCTTTCAACGATTGCCCGTATGGATCGACTGGTTGTGCTGGATCAGGGGCGGATTATCGAGATGGGTACACATGCAGAGTTGCTTGCTCAAGGCGGGTTGTATGCAAGGTTGTGGCAACATCAAACGGGTGGTTTTGTTGGAGTGGTTTAGTTCTCCTCTCAATGTGTGAAGTGCCCACACAAACACTTCACATAAAAATCATCAAGCACGCTGGACATTCTCGGTGAATAATTTCAATAATGGAATGACCTTATTTCTTTGTCTTTTATAGATATGTCTAATGTCGTGTCCAGTGTTTCTAGTAAACAGATTTTGCTTGTCGAGGATGATCCTGCGATTGCGGAACCGCTGATTTACGCATTACAACGTGAGAGTTGGCAGGTCAATTGGGTGACTTTGGCGGCACAAGCGTTAGAGTTACTGGCGACGACTCCACATGATTTCATCATTCTCGATGTCGGTTTGCCCGACATGGATGGTTTTGATTTGTGTCGCTTGATTCGCAAGCAATGGACAACGCCTCTGCTATTTCTCACGGCGCGGAGTGAGGAAATTGAACGCATTATTGGCTTAGAAATTGGTGCTGATGATTATTGTGCTAAACCATTCAGCCCACGCGAGATCATTTCAAGAATTAAAGCAATTTGGCGGCGGATGGGAACCTCAGATACTTCTCAGATCAAAACTGAAAGTACGGAGACTTCGTCAATTGATAAAAATAATGAGACATCTACTGAACATCTCATCGCATGGGGAGCATGGCAGTTTAATGCCCTGACATGTCATGTGAGTTATCACGAACAGCCTCTGAATCTAACTCGTTATGAATTGCGTATGTTAGAAGTTTTATTGAAGCATCCTGAGCGAGTTTGGAGCCGTGGACAATTGATGCAAGCCGCATGGGAATATCCTGATCATAGTTTAGAGCGAACAGTTGATAGCCATATCAAAACATTACGACAAAAACTGCGCGCAATAAATCCAGTTGATCCAATACAGACACATCGAGGATTGGGATATAGTTTGGGTCGAACTTAGCAAGTCTAGAGTTGTTTCTTTCCACGTAGAGATATCGCATGTCGATTTTTTTAAGAATTTGGTTTGCTTTTGCGATTGTCTTATTAGTGGCAAGTTACTTCACGTTAAATGCTTTACAAAATCAAATAAGACCCAGCGTACGTCAAGTTGTCGAAGAAACCCTTGCCGATAATGCAAATATTATCGCCAGCCTGATTACCCCTGATGTCGTCAATCGAAAAGTACAAACGCCAGAATTTAATCAAAAAATCATCGAAATTCTCCATCGTAAGTTGGGCGCAAAAATCTGGAGCCAACAAAAAGATACGGTTAGCGAGCAGCTTTATATTACAGATGCTAAGGGTATTGTTTTATATGATTCGCAAGGTCTGGGGACGGGTCAGGATTATTCGCGATGGAATGACGTTTATCTCACTCTCCATGGTCATTATGGTGTCCGCTCAACACGCAGTGATCCAAATGATTCTAGTACTTCGACCATGTACGTTGCTGCGCCCATTGTGTCGGATGGAAAGCTTATTGGTGTTCTTTCTTTAGTCAAACCTGGTGTTTCGGTTCAATCGTATATCGATATGGCTCGACGTGAAATGATGATTCGTGCGCTATGGATTGTTCTGTTGACGCTTATCGTCAGTGGCCTAGTTGCATGGTGGTTGCGACATGGTATTGAACAAGTGAGACGTTATGCCTTACGACTGACGTCGCATAGTGTGCTGGATGGGCAGGGTAGCGTACAGAAGCCTTTGCGATTTTGGGCTGCACGCGAGCTTAATGATCTGACGCAAACCATTGATCAGATGCGTGAAACCATTGCTGGCAAAGCGTATGTTGAGAATTATGTGCATACATTGACGCATGAGCTAAAAAGTCCGCTGACTGCGATCGCGGCCAGTGCTGAGTTATTGCAAGATGAGTTGCCGTCTGAAGATCGATTGCGTTTTGCATGCAATATCCAAGAACAGACACAACGCCTGCAAAGTCTGATTGAACGTTTGCTGCTTCTCGCTCGTTTAGAAAAACAACAAGATCATACAGCGTTGAAACTTGAGACAAAGACGATTTCTATTGCTCGCAATTTAAATGACTTATTGCATGAGCGTAGTGCGTTGCTTCAGACCCGCGAATTACGCGTCGAAATGAATATTTCGCCTGAACTTACAGTACAAGCCGAACCATTTTGGTTTAACCAAGCGCTGGGGAATGTACTGGATAATGCCATTGATTTTACATCTTTAGGTGGATGTATTACGATTCATGGCGCGATGATAGAGATTCAAGATATTAAGAAAAAACAAAAACCTGAAAGTTATCATGTCCAGATTCAAATTGAAAATGATGGCCCAGAAATCCCAGACTATGCACTGCCGCAAGTATTCGATCGCTATTTTTCACTACCTAGACCTGAAAGTGGTCGTAAAAGTACAGGCATTGGACTGACGCTTGTGCGCGAGGTGATGGTGCTTCATCACGGACGTGTTTACGTTGAAAATGTCGATCATGGCGTGAAGGTCAGTTTGATATTTTAGGCATTATGTCTATTCACGTAGACTCCTCGATCACTTCATTCTAATTCCACTCAAGCTCCACATCGTAGACACACAATGCATTCTCAATCTAAATTGGGGAGTGTAAAAGTGACTCGAATATTAACGTCAAAATTTGCAGTGATTGGCTTTCTCACACTGCTATTTCTCATCGTACTGACCATGTTGTCCAACTTAGTCAGTGAACGTCAAAGTTACAACGAGAGTGTTCTCAAGGAAATTGGTAAGGATTATGTCAATCCACAAGTGTTGATGACGCCTTTCATTGTGGTTCCAACAACGGTATCGCAAGCGTGTACAAACAATATTCAGAAAATCTGCCTATTTGATAAAAATATCATCATTAGCCCACGTCATTCATCATGGGATCATCAACTAAAGGTGAGTGATGATAATTTTAAAAGAGGTATTTATAAGGCGATTACTTATGCAGATGTCATCGCCGTAAAAGGAGATTTTGTTGTCCCTAATCAACTGATGACTCCTGCGAGTAATCAAGTCATCCATTGGGATAAAGCCACAATTCGTTTGAGTATTTCAGATTTACGTGGTTTGACGAGTCAACCTATTTTGACCCTCAAT
>JASLFQ010000188.1 GCA_030150595.1 Aquirhabdus sp. | reverse complement strand
ATTGACGCCCCATTACCTCGAGCGCTCGGCGTTGCGGAACGTATTCGCTCTACCGTTGAAAATACTCGCGTAACCAGCCTAGATGGGGTCGAATTCTCATTCACCGTTAGTATCGGTGTTGCAGAACAACCCGTGGATGATATTTCCGAAGAAAAGTTGATTAATCTGGCAGATGCAGCACTGTATCAGGCTAAAGCGTCTGGTCGTAACTGTGTTGTAGGGTCGGCATCATCTGCCATTAAACCGATGAATACATTGATTTCTGAATTAGAACGAGAAATATAAGAAGGAAATCGTCCCTCACAAACAACTATTGCCCTTCGGCAAGTTGAATCTTATAACACTCATCTAAAGCTAACTCATAATAAGCAAGACCTTGTTCCGCCGCATGTAGTGCCTTTTTTTGCATTTGCGGATCATGGTCGCACAAGCGTTTGATCAATTCCATCGCCTCATAAGGATGCACATCATCGTAATGTGCATGAGCGCGTAACCAAGCCATTGTTTTAGTGTTGACCGTGATCTCAGGAAAGTGAGTGTAATTCTTAATGCCTTTATAGACCTGAGCTGTCCAATCACTCGTCGCCCATTCGATCGCTAAATTCGTCGCAGCAATGCCCTCAACCAGACTGCAACGATAATTAGTACTCCACAAAAAATGATTCACAGCATCCATAGCAGCAGGCGGGGTCACTTGATCTAATTGATCAATGCTCAAGCCAAATCCAAGCGCCCAATCACGGTACCAAAATAAATGGCGCTCTTCGACTTTGATATTTTGAATCAACCATGTCCGCGTATCGGTGACACCAGGCAAGTAAAAATCTGTGGCTTTCGCCAAATTCATCGCCATATAGGATGGGAAATGAGCCACTAAAGGATAAAAATTGAGTAGCGCATGACGAAAGCAATTGACACTAAGCTGACCCGACGCCATACCCACAAAGAGCGGATGCTGACTGACCCGATCCTTTGCAGGTAACAACTGATCCCAAAAAGCTTGCGCCCATGCATTGTGCGGTGTTATTTCCAGTGCTTTGGAATATATTTTTTCTTCTGAAATCATATTTTGACGTCCTTATTCCTAACATTTCCTACAATAGCATGATATAACTATTACAGTACCCTTTGGGATACTTTTTAAGCAACAATGCGTTAGGATATAGAAACAGCATTACAGTAACTTGTAACACTTCATTACTCAATTGACCACTTTTTCTGACTAAATCAGAGTATTTCTGGTGACTTGAGATGAAACTAGAAAGGGCTGACAAAATAGCTAAGTGAGAAACTTAGCAGCTTGCAGTACAAACGATTGGATGTCATAAAGTCTGGATGCATATAAGAAAGTGATTCCATCACAAGGACGTTGGGCATGAAATTAGATGGTTCTAATTTGTTAGTGCGTAAAGAAATAATAAGGCTAATTAATAGTCGGATGTATTTTGTAAAATTTCCAAGCAAATTAGAGCAACAATATAGCCGCCAGTATAAGAACGAAGCAGCCCGCGAATTTAGACTCCGTGGCCTGATCATTCTCGTCCTGTATTTATACCTATCTGCGGGTATCTATGAAATCTTGCCTGTCGAAGAAGTCAGAAACTGGCTGATGTTATACGGCTGGGTGGGGGTGATTGTTTTTGTCGCATGGATACTTTCTTTATTTAAACAATTCTCTCAATGGTTTGATTTCTATACCTGCATAGGATCATCGCTGGCGATCGCGATTACCTTTGCCATGACGGGAATCTTGGATGGCGGCGGCAATGTCCTCTTTCACGCAGCAATGATGTATGCCGTTGTGATCATCTACGGCTTTGTCGGCATGCGTTTTTACACTGCCACACTCGCAGGCTGGTCGGGCGGCGTAATAGGTTTATTGATGACGGTACATTTCAACGGTCAACTTGAATGGACGCTCTTACAACGGACCTATACCTTCAGTAGCTTTCTTGGGATGTGTTTAGCTTACGCCACAGACCATCAACATCGCGAAAACTATCTTCAGAGTTGTTTAATCGAGTTAACGCGCCTAAAAATGGTTGACCAAGCCAAACAGCTAGAAACACTCTCACAACGAGATGCTTTAACAGGTCTCGCCAATCGTCGTCATTTAGACGAAGTGATCCATAGCGAATGGAATCGGTCTATTCGCTATAAGACACCCATGACGGTGATGATGATCGATATTGATTATTTTAAGAATTATAACGATAGTTTAGGACACCAAGAGGGTGATCGTTGCCTCAAAAAAATTGCAGATAGTATTGCGAAAAGCGCTGCAAGAAGTGGTGATTTGGCTGCACGATATGGCGGAGAGGAATTCCTTTTAATATTTTCCACAACTGATCAGAAGCAGGCCGCCAAACAAGCTGAGCGATTAATTCAATTGATTCAGGAGTTAGCGATTCCTCACCCTGCAAGCCCTGTCGCAGAACACGTGACGATTAGTATCGGCGTTGCCTCAACCATTCCGCAAGTGCATGAACCCTCGACTGACTTTATTAAAAAGTCTGACGCCGCTTTATATAAGGCAAAAACAACTGGACGTAACCGGTTCGTTGTTGCCGACTAACGCCGAGGCCTTAAAGCGATTTAATAAAACAACCCATGATTAAATCGCCTAAAGGATAGCGATAGGCGCGGGTTCGTATAGTGATCGGATGTTTTAACCGTATTCAGATAATTCTTTTGGCAACGATCTGGCATGATCAGAAGATCACCGTCTGACAATACAAAATCATGCTCTTCATGACTATTGATATCTTTCAACGTAAACGTGTTTGGCGCGCCATATGCAATTGTCAGTATGGGCTGATCATAATCAAGCGATGGTGTCACATGATTTCTGTACGGCAATTCCGCACTTCCTGTCTCATAAAGAATCGCGAAGCAAGAGTTCATCATGACATTGAATTCGTCGTTCAATTGATTCATGAGATTTAAAATGACAGGATCTATTTTTTGTCCGATGCGAAATCGACCAGAAGAAGCAAGATAATCCGTTCCCATATTGCACATGGACGGACTGTGCGCCAAATCCTCATCACGAGACCAGCTCAAGTGATTTGTACAATACTCAAACATGTGCTCAGTGTCTTTTGCATACTGACTGATGATGTAAAAATTCGCGTTTGGCAAATGATGTTCAATAGCATCCACTGTCTGTTCTACATCCCTAATATTTATGGCCTTATATTTCCTATTCTGGAAATAGCCAGTTTCATCAATGACCGAAGATGGTAACACAAGAATGTCTAAAAAATGATTAAGCATCATCCTCAAATAGCACAAGTTGGCTTCGAGTAGCTGAGGACTTTTGCTTTAACTCATGTCCTTCTAATAAAAGCAGCATTTCTTTGGCTTTCAGACCACCTGCAAAACCTGTCAAATCGCCTGATGCGCCGATCACACGATGACATGGTGCAATAATCGAAATCGGATTCCGACCATTCGCTGCGCCTACAGCACGAACGGCTTTGACGTTACCGATCTGTTCGGCGATATCACGATAACTACGCGTTTCACCGAAAGGAATAGTCAGCAGCGCCTCCCAAACTTGTTTTTGGAAGTCAGTCCCGGTGAAATCAAGAGAAATATCGAAGTGAGTTCGGGTTCCTGCAAAATATTCTTTTAATTGACGTTCTGTTTCAAGCAAAGCGGCATTGTCTTCATCTGCGCTCATCGAACCAAGGCGAACTCTCGTAGGTTGATCATCCTCCCATAAAATTGCAGCGAGCTTTGATGCTTTGGCGACTAGCGTTAATGTGCCGACAGGAGAGTTCATCATCTTGTAGACGTATGACAATTGCTTGCTCCTTAAGTTTTATTAATCGCACATTATTTTTTTAAAGTATAGACGCACGACAAACAACAAAAAAGCCCAGCATCTCACGATGACTAGGCTTTTTTGACTTACCGCAAATCTGGAGAATGGTGGAGCCTAGCGGGATCGAACCGCTGACC
>JASLFQ010000151.1 GCA_030150595.1 Aquirhabdus sp. | reverse complement strand
CCGCCTCTTTACCTTTTCCAATGATATGGACATGGGCGGGACGATGATCATTCGGATAGATCACTACGCGCAATCCATCAATTATTAATATAGTTGGCATTATACAAGAAACCCAAGCAGCTTTGGTTATTATTTATACTTATTAAAAAATACAGTGAAATTCTACCCCATTAACCGCCCGATCAACAGCGGCACAGCCGTTTCAGTTCGCAAAATTCTTTGCCCTAAACTCACAGACTGACAACCACTTTTTTCCAATAAATCAATCTCAAATGGAATAAAACCACCTTCCGCACCCACAACCAACACACAAGGCGTCGTCAACCCAATCGGCGCAACCGCAGTCGCATAAGGATGCGCAACAATCGCAGTCTTACCCTGAACCAACGCAGGCAGCTCATCCTCCACAAACGGACGAAAACGCGGACGCAACTCAATTATTGGCGCAACCGTATCACCAGCCTGTTCAAGCCCGAGCACCACAATCTGCTGCAACTCATCAAACACCTGACTCTGCCAATAGCTCTTTTCCACACAACGACTATTCAGCAACACCAACCGCTCCACACCCATCGTCACCGCATCCATCACCAACCGTCGCAACACCAACGGTCGCGGCAACGCCAAAACCAACGTCAACGGAATCTTCGCAGGCGGCGGCGTATCAAGGATGAGATGACTAAAAGACACACTCTCTGGCGTGATTTCAGAAACCTGTGCACTCCCCTTCAAACCATCACGCACACCCACTTTGATCGAATCGCCGACCGTTAAATTGAGTGTTTGCTGAATGTGTTTTAAACGGCGAGCATCAGTAATTGTGGCTTGATGGCTTTCATCTTGAGAATCATCATCAGATTGCAAATCATCTTGTTCAAGGAGGAGTAAATTCATAGTTTTTCTAATGGTTTACAGATTAGATTTCAGCAAGTCATCAACCAAATTCAGCTGACGTTTAAGCGCACCTTGATTGGCTTGCATGACCGTGAGTGCCGCACTTGCAGCATCCTCACATTGCGCTTCGCTCAGCAACCAATCACGCCAAACCTGCATGACTGCGTCAGCATCATTGACCTGGACCAAAGCACCCGCTTCTTTTAACAATTCAACAATCTGTGCAAAATTAAAGGTGTGCGAACCCATCACCACAGGCACGCCAAGACTGGCTGCCTCTAACGGATTATGACCGCCATTCTCGGACAATGAACCGCCAACAAAGGCCATTTTGGATAACGCGTACCACGTCCACATTTCACCCATGCTGTCAGCAAGGAAAACCGAAGTGGTGCTATTACCAGTTTGATTCAGCGAACGTCTGGTATAGCTTAATCCCTGCTCTTCAATCAACGCTGCAACCCGATCAAAACGCTCAGGATGACGCGGTGCAATAATCAGCAATGCTCGCGGAAACTCAGCATGTAAAGCTTTAAACGCCGTCAAAATCTCTAGCTCTTCTGGCTCATGCGTACTCGCAGCGAAAAGCACTGGACGATTATCTAACTGCCAATCTTGTTTGAGTTTCTTCGCTAAATCCAAACTCGCTTCAGGCGCAGTTAAATCAAACTTTAAACTGCCCGTCACGATGACTTTACTCGTCGATGCGCCAAGGCAAATGAAACGATTCGCCGTATCTTGATCTTGTGCCGCAATGCGCGTGAGATGCTCAAGCATCGGTTTGACCAAGCTCGTAAAGCGCGCATAACCTTTCGCAGAACGCTCTGAAAGACGCGCATTCATGAGCATGGAAGGAATCTTGCGCTGATGCAAAATCGCCAGCAGATTCGGCCAGATTTCAGTCTCAATCAATAACAACGCGCGAGGACGATGAATATCGATGAACTCATTCATCAACTTCGCTGTGTCGATTGGCAAAAAATGCTGTTCTAATTGATTATTTTGAATGTCATTGGCAAACAGCGTCTTCACTCGCGCCGCGCCTGTTCGCGTGGTATTGGTCACCAAAACGGGCAAACCCATATTCAGTAAATGTTGAATGATTGGTTGTGCAGCATTGGTTTCACCGACGGAAACGGCATGAATCCAAATCGGATTTTTTAGATTGGTGAGCGGCAATCGACCAAAACGTTGTTCGACTTCAAGCTGATAATCAGGCTCATGGCGTGAACGTAGAAAAACGCGCAACCGATAAAGCGGTGCGATGATAGCAAGTAATAACGGATACCAAAATGGCATTTAGAGGTGCTCCATGACGGCTGTAATATCCAACTGAATCGCCCCGCTTCCCCATGCTCTGAACGCCGTGACTTTCTCTTAAGTATTGGTCGCCATCATGCCAATACGTATAATCCTTGGTTTTTTTTGATTTGATCGTACATTTGGTCGGGAGCAAGGTCGAGGTCATTCGGCCAAGTGACGGCTCCATCACTCACTGTAACTTTGGCAAATGCTTCCGAGTTCAGTAATGGCTTAAATACGCCACGAAAAAAACTCTCCTCAAATTTAACGATGCCTGACGTACCGTCTGCAAAGGTGACTTTGAGCGTGTGATGCTGAATGGTGCTCACTTGAGTGACATCAACGAGCATTTTTCTCACTCCTATTGCAAGGGTTCTATGCTTTTGGGCTGTTGCATTGTGGCACAAAGTTGCCAATTTGCTAATAGTTCAGTTTGATGAGCCTCGGCCCATTCCAAGACCATTTTTAAAGCTCTGTTCGGCAATACACCCTCCATGATTGCGAGTGTATTGATGTTGATTGTTGCCTTGAATTCGTTGTAGCGCACATGGAAGTGCGCTGGATTATGATCATCAAAATACATATAGATCGCAATACCAAAGAACATGCTGATTTTTGGCATTTTAAATCACAACCCCATCTTCAAACTCGCTTCAATAAACTTATCCAAATCACCATCTAACACCGCGCCAGTATTCGAGGTTTCGACACTGGTACGTAAATCTTTAATCCGCGAATCATCCAACACATACGAACGAATCTGGCTGCCCCAACCAATATCAGACTTGGTGGCTTCCAGTGCTTGCTGCGCTTCGCTACGTTTTTGTAGCTCAAGCTCATACAATCTCGCACGTAGCATTTTCCACGCACGGTCACGGTTGGCATGTTGACTGCGCTCATTCTGACACGCAACCACTGTATTGGTCGGAATATGCGTCAAACGTACCGCAGAATCGGTTTTATTAATGTGCTGACCACCCGCACCAGACGCGCGGTAGGTATCAGTCCGCACATCCGCTGGATTGATATCAATCTCGATATTATCATCAATTTCTGGTGACACAAACACGGATGAGAATGAGGTATGACGACGGTTACCCGAATCAAAAGGTGACTTACGCACTAAACGATGCACACCCGTTTCGGTGCGTAACCAACCAAATGCATATTCGCCTTCAACTCGAATCGTCGCGCTCTTAATACCCGCAATTTCACCATCAGATTCTTCCATGATTTCCGCTTTGAAACCATGACGCTCAATCCAGCGCAAATACATACGCAGCAACATCGACGCCCAATCTTGCGCTTCTGTCCCGCCCGAACCCGACTGAATATCCACGAAGCAATTGCACGGATCCGCTTCGCCGCCAAACATACGACGGAATTCCAATTTACCTACATCCGCTTCCGCAGCATCCAACTCAGCCGTGACTTCGCTAAGCAGACTTTCTTCATCCGCTTCAACCGCCAAATCCAACATCGCTTGCGCATCATCGACTTGTTTAGTCAGGTTGTTGAGCACGTTAACCACGCCCTCTAACTCACCTTTTTCTTTCGACATGCCTTGCGCGCGCGGTGCATCATTCCAAATGGCAGGATCTTCAAGTTCGCGTAGAACTTCTTCTAAACGCTCAACTTTTAGATCATAGTCAAAGATACCCCCTAAGCGTGTTGCCGCGCTCAGTCAGGTCTTTAATGCGAAGGATATACGGGTTAATTTCCACAGATTTGCTACTCTATAAAATAATTAAAACTGATATGAATCTTGAATTAGGTGGCGATTTTAATACAAACGGAGGAGTGGCGGCGCTTTTTTTTAG
>JASLFQ010000145.1 GCA_030150595.1 Aquirhabdus sp. | reverse complement strand
CGAGCTTTAGCAAGACCAGAAGACTTTCTTGATGCGACTTCAGATTTGCCAAATTTTTTCAGAAAGGACAGTGGACTTTTCCGAGATAGTGTTGAGGATGCACGTCCAGCTTTTATTGTTGAAGATGGAAATTATATTTCGGCGCGTTGGCCAGGTGATGCGCACCAATTTGCGCTGGCTTTTGCGAAGCGACTTCAATCATCCGTATAGTTGTTTTTAAATTGTTTTATGGTGACTGGCAATTTTCTGAATTGCCTTTTCATCTAGCCTGTAAATACTTCTAAAATGTTGTGCGTCTTTAAAGCGACGATAAGACCAGACATATTGTTCAGGTGCGCGGCAAATCATGGATTCAACGCCTTGATTCAGTGCAGTGACAGAGACTCTTAAATCTGGATCATGAATTGCATCAGGCAGTAATTCACAGATCACAGTAAAGCCATCACCATCATCCCTTCTAAAGCAACTTAAGCCGACAATTGCACATTGCGTTTTTTGTGCAAGTTTAGAGACGATTGTGGTTGTCATCACTTCATGTCCGAAAAATGGCGCAAAAATACCGCCACTTGGCTCTGGGACATGATCGGGCAAGATGATCGTAATACCACCGCGTTTTAAACATTTAAAAATTGCACGAACACCACGTTCGTCAGTTGGTACTAAAGTCGCATTTAGACGCTGGCGCGCAGTCAGCATGAATTGATCTAAACTTGCATGATCGGCAGGCTTATACATGATGGTCGGTGCACCGAACTGAGTGAACCATGCGTTCATCATTTCCCAAGTGCCAAGATGCGGGACAACAATAATCATGCCCTTTGGGTCAGCAAGCGCAGTTTGTAAAATCTCAAATCCTTCGACGTATTTTATTTGGTCAATACTATAAGCAGTCGGCATCCCCCAGCTTTTGATCGATTCCATGGTTGTGACGCATTGATTGATAATGCTTTCGCGTTCTAGACGTAATCGTGCAGATTCATCGAGCTCGGGCATTGAAAGTATTAAGTTCACGCGTGTAATCCAGCGTAATCCAGCATGTGGAAACAATATTAAGATGAGTGCAACGCCACGGGCAAATGCCCGTAATAACCACAAGGGAAGATGAGCAAGCGTTGTTAAAAGAAGATTCATGCGGCTGTATTGCCTGTTGCTTTACTGTATAGGAGTTTCAACTTGATCCGATCATCTCGATTGCATACTAAATTATTTTAATTAAGAGTCAGCATCCATGCCGCGCACAATCACCCAACCTTGTTTACCATTTCCAATATCGTCTTTGATTAAAGTGAGGGTTGTTTGTTGTGCATGACGACCAATGATGGGGAGCGTTGAGTCGAGGTCAACTCGGCATTGGAACTGACCTTTATCGTTGGATTCTTTGCAGCTTAATTTTTTGAGGTCGTTCACTTTGATGGTCATCGCATCGCCACCAAATTTTCGAGTGAGGTTGTTTGTTTGCTCAACTTCATTGGTATAAGCAGTTTTAATATCATTTTCTGATGGCTCACGAGAGCATCCTGCCAATAAAACGATTGTCGAAATTAGCAGAAGAGTCGATGAAATACTTGTAATTTTTTTCAATGAATTCAGCCTTAATCTGTATGAAATGTTTTGCTTAATGGAGCACTTTATTCCATGCATATTACCATTCGAGCTTTAAGCCTGTCTGTAGCAGAATATTTATCGATGATTATTTCTATTCTCATGGTCGATAGGTTATATAAATTGACTTGTGAAAATGTGAATGATAGGTTCTGTGCTGTTATTTTGGATATGCTTTAAGTGTTGTCACAACAAAAAATATTGATGGAATATCATTTTAATCGAGGTGTGTATGTATCAAGCGGGATGGGGTAAGCAAGAGATTGTTATTAAGCCACAAGGCTATGCGATGTTTGGTTATGGGCAATGGCATCATCGCGCATATGGTCAGCAAACTCCTCTTTATGCACGTGCACTATTTATCGCAGATGAAAAAAATCATGCACTTATTTTTTGTTGCCTCGACATGGGTTGTGTCACTGGAGCTATGCGAGAAGGCGTGTGTGAAGCACTACGCGTACGCATGGGGAGTGCATTCAATGAGTCTTCGTTCGTATTAACGGCAACGCACACACATTCCGCACCGGGTGGATGTTCGCATGAAGCACTATATAACGTACCAACGCCGGGATTTGTACCAGCGCATTTAGCGGCCGTTGTGAGTGCCAGTGTGGACGCTATTGTTGCGGCATGGCAGTCGGCTGCGCCTACTGAATTGGGTTTAAGTACGACGCGATTTGCAGATGAAGTGCCAGTCGCTTGGAATCGTTCATTGGCTTCTTATAATCGTAATCCTGATGTCATGCCACGCGATAAATCTGAGACGCATCTTGCCTTAGATCGCAATATGTCGTTATTAAGTTTACGCCGTGATGGTGAACTGAAATCGTTATTGTCTTTGTTTGGTGTGCATGCCACGTGTTTAAGCAGTCATTTAAACCGTCATGATGGTGACAATAAAGGCTACGCTTCCGCACGCGCTGAGGAGTCGTTAACTGATGATGGCGTTGCAATTTTTGCGCAAGCAACTGCGGGCGATGTTTCTCCGCATTTCCAAGGTAAAGGTGATTTAAAGCTGCGTAAAAGCATCACAGGTGAAGCGGAATATGTCTATGCGGCAAAAAATGGACATTATCAAAGCGACCTTGCCATGTCTGCTTTAGCGAATAAAAATGAAGAAATCGTGAGTGGTGAAATTGATTCGATCTTGAGTTTTATTGATTTTACAAAGATTCACGCGTCATCTGAATATACCCATGGCGTCATGGATGCATGGACGAGCGATCCTTGTCATGGCGTTGCATTCTTTCAAGGCGTGCGGATTGATGGGCCGGGAACGCCTGCTTTGATTGCGGGTGCTGCTGCGGCGTTGGCAAAGTCTGTGAAAGCCTTTCATTTGAATGTATTGTCACCGAAGTCGGAGGAAGGGACATATTATCAACGACTCTATGCCGCTCAAGGGTCAAAGCCGATTTTGCTTGAGGCAGGTCGTAAGCGGATTTTAGGGCGAGCGATGGGCGAGATATTACCGAGTGTGCTTGATCCGTTGATTGGTGAGTTGAAGCGTCAAATTAATGTAGATGCAATTAAGGAAAGTCCGCTGGTCGCGACTCGACTTCCTTTGCAGATTGTGATGATTGGTCAGTTGGCGTTGGTTTGTTGTCCAGGTGAGTTTACGACGATTGCTGGCAAGCGTGTTTTAGAAACGGTGAAAGCGCGATTGCAAAAACGTGGTATCGAGCATGTGCTGATTTGTACTTATTGCAATGATTATATGGGTTATGTGACGACGCAAGAGGAGTATCAGGAGCAGGCTTACGAAGGTGGGCATACGTTGTTTGGTCAATGGACGTTAGCTGCGTTTCAGACTGAGTTTGCTAAGTTAGCGGATGAGATGTTGAAGTCAGATTCAGAGCGGAAGCATGATCGAGTGACAAGGCCATTGCCAGTTCCAGAGTATGAGTTAGCATTAAGGAGTAATTTGGCGGTGCCGAGTTAGGTTTTGATTGGGGTTGGTGCAATGCGCTTTGGCTTATTGCACCTTACATGAATGTACTAAATTAAATCATGGAAACAAAAGCAATATGGGTAAAAACATCATAATCAAAGTATTTGTATATATATTAGTAGTAATAGTTTCCTATAACATCGTAGAACCCCATAGTTTTGGCGGTTACTTATTAGTCGTTTTGGTAATGGGGTTAATTTCGGCAGGCATCAGCGTTGCTTTTCTTGGTGTGATGGCAGTAATTGCATTGTTGTATAAATTATTTGCACAAGATTAATAGCATCTTTACAGCAACAACCTCATTACACATCAGCGAATATGTCATAAAATAGAATAGGTTGGTAATCGCGGATCGGAAAATATATGGATTGTGAAGCGCGTATGCATGTCAGGATATGGTGCTGTTAAGGGTTTTTAAAATAAGGAGGGGTAGAAAATGGATGAGCACGAGTTCAATCAAGCGGTTGTTTCATTGATTCATATGGCAGCCAATGATATTGAAAGCGGAAATACAAAGCTTGAGATCATAGAAAAACTAAAGAGCAAAGGTTGTCACGACGATCTAGCGGAGCAAATAAGGAATAAGGCTCAATCAATATTTAGAAAAGCGCAGCAAAAGAAAATGCTGATGGGCGGCGGGATATGCACTTTAGGTCTTATTGTTACGATTGGAACGATAGCCGCATCCTCTGGTGGCGGGATCGCTGTTTTTGCTTATGGTGCAATATTTAGTGGCGGCTGGACTTTTTTCAAAGGACTGTTGAAAATAAATAAATTAGAAGATTAAGCTTCATAATCAAATTATGAAGTCCGTAGGATGGGTTTTAACCCATCTCTTCCTATGAAACTCAAACCCTGTCTAAAATTAAAGGCATAAATATTTTTTAAATATCAATGAAATATGGATCACGTAAAATCGATTTCCTCCACAAATCATATGCTTTTGATGGGTTAAAACCCATCCTACGAGAGTTAAACTTCGGTTCAATTCAATAAGAAATCGCGAATTGCCATTGAGATTTCATCAGGTTTCTCGATTTGCGGCGTGTGACCACATTCTTCCAGCACGAGTAGCCTTGATTCAGGTGTAATGCGCTGTGCATCGACCGAATGTTGCAGTGGCAACACAGCATCCTGACGTCCGTGAACGAACAATACTGGGATGGCAAGTGCCGCAAGCGTTTTGAGGCTATACGATACAATTTCGTCGCGTTGACCACTCAAGTTGGTCATGAGGCGCAACGTAGCGATAAATGCTTTGTTCGCACCAGATCGCATAACATTGCGGATCACAATAGCTCTAATTTCATCGGTTACTGTAGAGGACTTGTAGAAGAGTGCTGCAAGTTGCTGGTTTATTGAAATTTTGCTTGGGTGCGACATCATCTCACCCAACACAGGAAGGGTCATGAGACGGAAGGGCATCGGCGCCGAACGACCGAGTGTAGCGGCGTCGATCAGAATGAGCCTTTCGACGCGTTGCGGCTGAAGACTGGCCATGGCGATGGATACGCCGCCCCCAAGTGAGTTTCCAGCAAGGCTGGCTTTTTCTATGCCTAACGCATCCAAAAAATCCCACGCAAACTGTGCAAACTTCAGTGGGTTATAGGGCTGATCGCAAAAATCGGAAAGTCCGTGCCCTGGCATGTCCCAGGCAATCAGGCGCAACTGACCATCAGCGTCGGCCAATTGGGCATTCCATGTTTCAAGTGAGGCGCCAATGCCGTGAGTGAGAAGAACGACGGAACCGTTTCCTCCAGTGTCACAGTAACGAATGTTGTACCCGTTTACTTTCTGGTTAAGAATTTTCATGATGTGCTCTCCTGCAGGTACCTAAATCAGATAAGTATTTATTTATACAAATGATGGGGAGCGGTAGGCAACATCAAAGCGTATTGCAAGCTGGTGCAGTCGTTTATCAAGCGTCCACAGAAACGTATCAGGCGTAATCATGGTGGCAGCCAATAAGCATAAATCAACCAGACCGCAACCTAAGCCATACAGTTGCTCTCGCTCAATGAACGCCATCACTTCGGTAAAACTAGCATGATTGGCATGACGTAAGCGTTCAATATCCTGAATCGTTTGTAATCGTGGAGCAGGCGGCGTACCACAGGACAACTCCAATATGATCATTGGATGAGTGATTGCAAGATCCACATGTAATAACTCAACCAAATGATGATTGTTATATTTAAAATGGTTCACCCAGACGGAGCTATCGACTAGCACATTCATACGCTGTGATCTGTGCCACGTCGTGGTATATCTTGCATCTCTGGCATAGTTCCACCTAATGCGGCTAAACGCTTAGCCGATTGAACGCGAATAAAGGCTTTTATCGCTTCACGAAACAAGTCTGATTTATCCATAGAGCTGTCTGCCAGCTCTAGGGCTTGATTATATAGTGTGTCATCAATGGTGACGGTGGTTCGCATCTGATACTCTCCTTATCAAAGCACCTAATCATTATTGATGCTATATTGCATCAATAATAGCATCTTTCTGCTTAGATATGTTTGTTCTTATATTTGGTTCAATGCAGCAAAATGCCAGCAAATCTATAAAGACTGCTGGCATTTTTATTTCTAAAATGAAGGCTTACCCATTCAACAAGTTTTTCAGCAACTCATTGACTTGACTTGGATTTGCTTTGCCTTTCGAGGCTTTCATGATTTGACCAACCAAACCATTAAATGCCTTTTCTTTGCCTGCGCGATATTCTTCAACCATCTTCTCATTTGCCGCCAAGACTTCTTTGATAATGGCTTCAATCGCGCCTGTATCAGTTTCTTGCTTCAAACCTTTGGCTGAAATAATGTCATCCGCAGATTCGCCATTGCCTTGCATCATTTCGGTAAAGACGACTTTAGCGATTTTGCCGCTGATGGTATTGTCCGCGATGCGCGCAACCAATCCACCGAGTTGAGTTGGCGTGACAGGGGAGTCCGCCAATTCTTTTTCAGCTTTATTCAGCGCGCCGAGTAAATCACCCATGACCCAGTTTGCCACAATCTTCGCTTGACCAACACCTGCTGTTTTCACAGCATCTTCGTAGAAGTCTGCGAGTTCGCGTGCACCATTCATGATGCGTGCATCGTATTCGCTAAGCTGATATTGCTCAATAAAACGGCTTCTACGTGCTTCAGGAAGTTCAGGTAATTCTGAGCGAATCTGTTCGATTTGCGCTTCGGTAATGACCACAGGCAACAAATCAGGATCAGGGAAGTAACGGTAATCGTTGGCTTCTTCTTTACTGCGCATTGCGCGGGTTTCGTTCTTGTTTGGATCATACAAACGCGTTTGCTGAATGACACGACCGCCGCCTTCGATGAGGTCAATTTGACGCTCAACTTCGGCTTCAATTGCACGTTCGATAAAACGGAACGAGTTGATGTTTTTTAGCTCACAACGTGTGCCGAATTCTGGTGCATTTGGCTTGCGAATCGAGATGTTACAATCGCAGCGAAATGAACCTTCTGCCATATTTCCATCGCTAATGCCGAGCCAGCGGACAAGCGAATGAATCGTCTTCGCATACGCCACAGCTTCTGTCGCTGAGCGCATATCAGGTTCACTGACGATTTCAAGCAGCGGTGTTCCTGCACGATTCAAGTCAATGCCTGTCATGCCTGCAAAATCTTCATGCAGCGATTTACCTGCATCTTCTTCCAAGTGTGCGCGCGTCACGCCAACGCGTTTGACAGTACCATCATCCAGCACGATGTCTAAATGTCCTTTACCGACAATTGGGTCGTCCATTTGGCTGATTTGATAGCCTTTTGGAAGGTCAGGATAGAAGTAGTTTTTACGTGCAAACACCGAAGCACGGCAAATCTCGGCATCAATGCCGAGACCAAAACGAACCGCTTTATTAACCACTTCGCGGTTCAAGACAGGCAAAGTGCCCGGCAGTGCCAAGTCAATTAAACTTGCTTGCGTATTTGGTTCCGCGCCGAATGTAGTCGGTGAGCCAGAGAAAATTTTGCTTTGTGTATTCAGTTGGCAATGAATCTCTAAACCAATGACAACTTCCCAACCGTGGACTAGATTTGAGTTTAGCTGGCTCATTTGCTTACTCCCTGATTTGATAAAGAGTCCAAAGCAAGAGGAGCACGTTGTTTATGCCAATCCGTATGCTGTTGATATTGATGAATGATATTCAGTAGTTTGCTTTCTGACCAA
>JASLFQ010000136.1 GCA_030150595.1 Aquirhabdus sp. | reverse complement strand
CACCACAGTAGATGGACCTAGCACTTCAAAATCAAGATTTACTTCAGATAAAGGATAAGGAATATACTGGTCAGCATCCAAACGAATTTGCATTTCACGTTCGTCATCACTCATATCTGGCTCCATATCAATGAGCTTCGTGATGACCGCAGAACCCGCTACAGCAACGGCAGCATGCGATGAATGAGGTTTCGCACGCGATACTACTCGGGCAATGACTTCCCCCACTGCCTCAACGTCAGTAATGTTTTTTTCAACGACTGCATTCGTCGGCAAAGCTTCCGAAGCATAGCTTTCAACATAATATCGACCATCTCTGATACTCAGCTCCAGAAGCTTGACCGATGTTGTGCTGATATCCAGTCCTACAAGACTGGCATTTTGTTTACGTCTAAAGGAAAGCACGTTTAATTCCCTTTTATTGTTTTGTCCAAATTTGAAATGCCGTAACCAGCAATTCACCTAACAACCTAAAACTGACTTGCGTAACTTAATTGCAGACTAATAACTGTAAAAACATAATCTAACGCCTGACCCTAGGCATTTCGAAGTTTAATTTACCTTATAAGTATAAGCCTACACAATGATAAAAGGATCACCACATCTAGTTACAAAATAACCTTAGCTAGTGATACCACGCCTTTTGTAGCAATACAAGATATTTACAGAAATAATTCCAGATAAGAGTTAAATAAAAGCAATAAGATGCCATCCCCGCATGTTGTAGGTATACTACTTCGCAACGAAGAGCATTGGTATTAAAACGCACTTGTCATGAAAAAGCTATCTTGCGCTGGACGAATTCACCCACTTTTTGCACTTTTACTTGTGCTAATCATGTCCCTTCCTATTGGTTTTTATGGATTATACCTATTTATTGCGCCAAGCTTACCAGATATTGCTCAACTAAAATCAGCACCAGTAGCAATCCCTCTAGAGGTTTATTCCAAAGACAACAAGCTCATTGGCGAGTTTGGTGAAAAGATTTCACACCCTGTCACTTATAGTGAAATTCCACCATTAATGGTCGATTCTTTTCTGGCGGCAGAGGATTCTTCGTTCTTTACTCACAATGGCGTCAGTTTAAAAGGTCTTGGTCGAGCAGTCACAGAAGCATTACAAAGCGGTAGCGGTCAATCAGGTGGCTCTACAATCACCATGCAAGTTGCAAAGAATTATTATTTAAGCCCAGAGCGCACATTAAAACGCAAACTCACTGAAATATTCTTAGCGAGAAAAATCGAGCAAAATCTCAATAAACAAGAAATTTTCACCTTATATGTCAATAAAATATTTTTAGGGCAACACGCTTACGGCATCGCAGCAGCAGCAAAAGTTTATTATCAAAAGCCACTGAAAGATCTCACCATTGCAGAAATGGCAATGATCGCAGGTCTACCAAAAGCGCCTACTAAATATAATCCTGTCAACGATCCAGAGCGTGCAATTGAACGCCGCAATTGGATTATTGGCCGTATGCTTCAACTCGGCTTTATTACTCAAGACCAATACAAAGAAAATATTAATGCACCTATAGGTCTGCACTTCAGCTACAGCACAAAACGTTTAGATGCGAATATGCCTTACGTATCAGAAATGGTTCGCAGTGCGATGGTAGAAGAATTTGGTGAAGATGTGCTGAACTCTGGATATCGTGTTTACACCACGATTTCATCAGATCGCCAACAAATGGCAGAAGATGCAGTCCATAAAGGTCTTGAGGAATATGATCATCGACATGGTTGGCGCGGTGCCGAATCAACAACAAAACCACTCGCAAGTTTCTATGTGATTAACAATTTATGGCCTGCTCAGGTGACCAAGGTATCTGATCGTAGCTTTGATGCCGTATTCGCCAATGGACTCACAGTGACAGTACCTTGGAGTGGCATGTCTTGGGCGCGTCGTTATCACTCCACAGACTACGTAGGCGGCCCTCCAAACAATGCTGCAGAGATTGTTCATGTCAATGACATTATTCGCTTACGTCCTGATTTGACCGAAGATCAGACTCAACACTTTTTTAATTCACAAAACGATCAAATTGATCAAACCAACACCGCAACTTCACCATCCAAAGTAGACCATTCAAAGGCAGCATGGTCACGTATCAACTGGACATTAGGACAACTTCCTGCTGCTGAAGCACAGCTTGTTTCTCTTGATCCAAATGATGGTGCAATCCAAGCAGTTGTCGGTGGCTATGACTTTGCAAGAAGTAACTTCAATCGCAGCATGCAAGGTTGGAGACAGCCTGGATCAAATATTAAGCCGTTCATCTATTCGCTTGCATTAGAACGCGGTTTCACGCCTCTCAGTATCATCAATGACTCTCCCATACAAATTGGTAGTTGGCGTCCACAAGATTCAGACGGAAAGTTCATGGGGCCTATTACGCTCCGAAGAGCCCTCTATTTATCTCGGAATATGGTGTCGATTCGATTACTTCAAGCTGTGGGACTGAATCGAGCCATTGAGCATTTAAGTCATTTTGGATTCATGCCAGACAAACTACCTAAAGATCTGGCTCTTGCGCTCGGTGCAGCACAGGTATTGCCAATTCAATTGGCAACTGGTTATGCCGCATTTGCAAATGGCGGTTATCGCATTCA
>JASLFQ010000126.1 GCA_030150595.1 Aquirhabdus sp. | reverse complement strand
TTCTTCAATCCAGAGAATTTACGCGGTTTTACAATAACTTGCTGATTCATAAATTAACCAAAAATATTCAAATTGAATGTCACAGCAACAAAACCGCTCCTTATTGCGGAAGCTGCTGTGAAGTCACCATTGGATCTACAGCAATCGGCGTCGCAACCGCTGTAGGATCTGCGGCTGAAGTATCATTAGCATGATTAACAGTTAATGGTCGATGCTCGATAGGTGTTTCTAAAATCGTTGGTGCTGCTTCAGGAAGAATATCGATTAAAGTCACAATTCTGGAAACATTTGGTGTGCGCTGTAAGGTATCAAGTAACCAATCAACATCGCTTTTCGGCAATTTACCCATCAAATACACCACATTATTCTCTGTAACCACTTTCACGCGAGAATCTTTGAAGCCTTTGAGTAACATGAAGTTTTTACGAACATTTGCTGTTGTAATGCCATCCTGTACAATTTGTGAATAACCAATTTCATCACCAACAGTCAGATAGTTCTGAACAGCTTTGACATCATCCATCGACTTCACATTATCTTCTGCTAGACGTTTGAGATTTGCATCAGGTACTTGTCCTGTGAGCAAAACTACGCCGTGGAAACAATAAATATTGACACGAGATAGTTTGAAACGTGGATCTAATTTATAGAGATTAATACTTGCGGTTTTCGAAATTGAATTATCGAGAATCACTTGTCCCCAAGAGCGATCACTTGACTCCACACCGACAGGTTCACTACCAGAGTTTGCTGCAATAAAAGAGCTACAGCCTGAAATCAACAACGTTGTCGATAAAACTGATGCGACCGTCACTTGTGACAAGCGGCTTGCTGTCACAAAACTCGTTGTCTTCAATAATGCATTTGTCTTTTCAAACATATTTTTCCACACCAAGGCAATGCGTTTGCTTTTTTCGGTTTGTTGCTTTTTAAAAACTTGCTGAGTTAAATCTTGCATCTTGGAGCCTCTATAACAACGAATTTGTGAATGATTGAAGTCTAACAAAACCGCGAGTAAAAAAATAAGTTGATTATGTTAATCATTATAACCGCGCAAACCACATACCTTTATTACAGCCAAAATGACTTTGCATTAAAAGCGTTGATCACTCATAAAACATCGCAGCATCAAAAGCACCTTCAATCCAATTAATCTTCAAATTCTCGGCGCTAAAGCGTGCAGAGCTTTCAATTGCAATCACGTCAAACCGACAATCATAAGATTCAAACTCTGGAAATGATTGCAAAAAAGTCGCTGAAGTCTGAATAATCTTTCGTTGTTTACTTGGCGTAATACTGGTCGCAGCATTACCAAATACACTAGACTTTCTCTGTCTCACTTCGACAAAAACTAACAAACCCTCTTGGACAACGATCAGATCTATTTCACCCATTGGGCAATGAAAGTTCTGAGCAACCAATTGGAAACCTTTATCTTTCAAAAAAGAAAGTGCAGCTTCTTCTGCTTTTTGACCAACTTGATGTGTTGGACTCGTCGAACGGCCGACTGTCATATAAATCTCAACTTTCGCAGTTTTATTCAATTAACGTGGAATTAGCCCACCATCTGTTGCACGAAAACAGACTGGAATACGCTGAATTTCTTGGTTTTTAAGCGTAATCGCACCTGTTCTTCCTGCAAATTGTGCACTTGGTGCTTTATCTAATAATAAAAGCGCGAGTTGCCATGCATCTGCACCAAACGCATGTAAACGCTGAATCTCACTAGACGTCTGCTGTTTACTATTTAATGCATTGAGCTCTGACCAATCCGCTCGTAACAAGGCTGGTGTATCACAAAATTGCATTCCTGTAGATACTGGAATACGTCGATCAAAAGCAAATGATGGTGCATACACGCGATCAAATGGCAGTTTTTGCTCACCGACCCACTGACTTGAACCTAATACCATAAGCCCTTGATTATGATTCAAACTCAGTGGAATGACTTTAATAGGATTATCTTTTAGCTTCGTCGCTTGAATCAAAGCCTCTTTAAAACGCTCACCTTTTGTGAACTGAGGCTGCGTCACCACATAAAGTTGAGTAACCCCATCACTTAATATCGCCTTGGCCAGACTTTTGGCGTCTTCATCAGGTGCAAGCGCAAATTGCCAAACGTTTTTTTGATTTTGTGCAACTTGATTCAGTGCAAGAACAGGAACACGAATGGAGGCAATATTCACCAGTTCACCCACTTGATCACGTGATAAGGGTCCAATCACCAGCTCAGTCGTAGGTTTAACCTCTTTAGCAAGAAGAATGTCCACGGGTTGATCAGTTGTATCAACAAAACGCAGCGTCGGTCGTCGAGTTCCTGCATAATAAGCCGCTAATAAACCTTCTTTAACGCTATTTGCTGCAGGTGCTAAAACGCCATGTTCTGGAAGTAGCACCAATATTTCCGCATGTACCGTGGACACAAAACCGAACATGGGTAGCATTGTCAACAGCGCAGAAAAACCAAAATTCTGCATGAAGGTTTTAGACATAATGATTATCTTCTATTTTTTTGATGATCTAACAGCTCTACCATTTTAGCGGAAACTTTGTTTCATTTTTGCAAATAATCTTAAGCAATATGTGATATTTAACAAACTATTTAATTTCAACTGTTTTACATTAAACATCATATTGGACAAGGGAAACGATAGATATGGCTGGAACTCTCTTTGTTGTTGCCACGCCCATTGGTCATTTAGACGACTTTTCACGCCGCGCTGAACATACATT
This sequence comes from Aquirhabdus sp., assembly GCA_030150595.1. Classification (GTDB taxonomy): domain Bacteria; phylum Pseudomonadota; class Gammaproteobacteria; order Pseudomonadales; family Moraxellaceae; genus Aquirhabdus. Next base: position 2,945 of record JASLFQ010000126.1, on the reverse strand, counting down.
AAAAACCTGTCAACTCATTGCTGCCGAAGATACTCGCCACTCTGGGCATTTGCTCTCTGCATATAGTATCAATACGCCAACAACGGCTTGCCATGATCATAATGAAGGGCAAAAAGTCCCAGAACTCATCGCCAGAATGCAGCAAGGTGATCATATTTCCCTAATCAGTGATGCAGGTACACCGTTGATTAGTGACCCTGGATTTCGATTAGTTCGCGCTGCGCATGAGGCAGGTATTCGTGTTGTACCTGTGCCTGGCGCATGTGCTGCCATTTCTGCGTTATCTGCATCGGGTTTGCCGAGTGATCGATTTAGCTTTGAAGGTTTTTTGCCTGCGAAAACACACGCACGTAAGCAAACTCTGGATGGATTAAAAAAAGATACCAGAACATTAATATTCTACGAAGCACCACATCGAATTGTGGACAGTTTAATAGATTTTGTAGAAATATTTGGCAAAGATCGTGACGCCTGTATCGCACGTGAAATTACCAAGACGTTTGAAACAATTAAGAAAGCAACGCTTGGAGAGCTTCTTGAGTTTGTCCAAAGTGACAGTAATCAAGAACGTGGAGAAATCGTGCTGGTGGTTGGTGGGTATAATGCAGAACAAGAGGTTGAAAATACGGAAGCAACAGATAAATTGCTGAAGCGTTTACTACAAGACTTATCCGTCAAGGCCGCCGCACAACTTGCAGCGGAACTCACAGGACTCAAAAAGAACGAACTATATCAGCGTGCGTTGCTCTTAAAAGATTAGCATAAATGCGGAGCTAGCTCATATAAATTGAGTTTAGCTCCAAATAATCGCCGTTTTAGTCGCGAATACTTTCATCAGGTGGTACTTCTTGAATACGTCCACCTTGAGCAAGAAAACGCTCAAGTTCTTCGGCTAATCTCTGACGCTCATCGCGCTTTGCGCTTGGAGATAAACTTTCAGCTTGTGCCAAATCATCAGGTGCTGGACGACCTTCCCCATCATCTTTCCCAGCGCCTGAAGCGACATCAACGCCAGCTTCATCAGAAGCAACGACGGCATCGACATCATCAATGCTATCATCGTCCGACGCTTCCTCAGATGGATCTACGCCTTCATAATCATCTGTATATTCAGTACTGCTCATCTATCTCTCCTTTTACGACTTACTTCAACACACATACTATTTTCACGCTTTATATCATATCTTTATTCGATATTGCAGAGACTTTTGGAATAGGTTTACTTTAGCAAGCAGTTTGGGTTCGCGCTAGTCTTGTCTATCCCTTCAAAGGGTGATAAACACCGCTTATCTGTTTTTATTTGTGTGCAAAAATATCAGTATATAGATAATCGAAATAGATACATTCAATCATTTCAATTAATGAACCACACGGTAACGCGTTGCCTTAATTGCCGCACGTCCACTCGCTTGCTCACCAATCACACTCCGTAAACCATCCAATTGCGCCAAGGCTTGCATGCCTTCGCCACGTAACCACATAATCCATTGTTGATCCGAACTTTGTAACCAACCTAATACCGATAATCCATGCATCATGATGCTATTTGGCAGTTTACGTTCACGCTCGTAGCGTTTTAGAGTCTGTCTATGCGCCCATAGTCCACGAGCACGATCATGCAATAACGCATCAGCCAAAACTGCCGCATCCAAACATCCCAAGTTCACGCCCTGACCAGCCATCGGATGAATCACATGTGCCGCATCACCAATCAACGCTAAACCATCGAGACAATACTGCTTCGCCTGCTGCGCTTTCAATGGAAAAATCCCGCGTGACTCAATTGCAGTCACTTGACCCAACGTATAACCACTAGCATGGCCTAATTCAGCCATTAACGCTGCATCATCTAAATCTGACATATCTTGTGCAGTAACAGCAGGCAAAGTCCACACAATCGATTGCCAGCAATCTTGTTCATTAAGTGGTTGATCAGCGTGATTTGCTAACGGTAAAAAAGCCAAAGGCCCCGTTGGTAAAAATACTTGGCGAGCAATACCACCATGAGGTTTTTCCGTACGAATCGCACAGGTCAACGCCATCTGCTTATAATCTAGTTGTTCAACCTGAATGCTTGCCAGCTGACGCACAAGAGAGCCAGCACCATCCGCACCAATCACTAGAGGTGTTTGATAACACTCTCCACTTTCCAATGTGACTTGCCAATGCTGACTAAAGCGCTCAATATTTTTCAGTCGTTTTGGTTGTAAATATTTCGCACCTAATTTTTCTTGCATCACTTGTTGCAAGGCCAAAGACAAAATACTCGGCTCAACCATGCTACCAAGCAGCGTACTATCTTGATTTAATTTAGTTTCAGTCACGTCACCAAAATCAAGAATACCTCGACCATCACGTGACCAAACCTGCATTCCTTGATAAGGTGCATGTCGAACCACGCGCGACCAGACGCCTACTCGCTCAAGCAAACTCAAACTTGCAGGACTTAATGCCCAGACACGCGCATCTCGTTTATTAAGTAAATCTTTTGAGCGAGTTTCATCAGTCAGTGGCGGCGCAGCATCAATCACAACAACATTGACATCACTTTCTGCAAGTAACAACGCACACAATCCGCCAACTAAGCCACCACCTATGATGACCGCGTCCACAATTTGAGGTGTTGTTTGAGCAGGAGTAATCGTCATACTTTTAATCCCATCGCATAATTTGCCACAAGCTGCTTAGCACCCGGAATCGCATCAAATGCCAATAATCCTGTATTTCGAGCCAGCTTTAATAATGGATTTGAATGAGTAAAACCTCGTACGATGGAGTCACAGAATCGAATCACACGTTTCTGATCGGTTAAGCGTGAATTTTCATAATCAGTAAGCACAGTGTGATTGCCCAAATTGAGACCTTGATTTGCTTGTGCTGCTAAAGTATTGGTTAATACTTGCGCATCACGTATACACAAATTGAAGCCTTGTCCTGCAACTGGA
>JASLFQ010000119.1 GCA_030150595.1 Aquirhabdus sp. | reverse complement strand
CAAAGATACCGTTAATGCGGCAGCAATCGCAGCAATCAATGTCAAAATCGGCGTCCCAAGCAATAACGATAAGGCTAAAACACCTGCCTCATTCTCACTCAAACCAAATAAAGGCATTGATACTACGGACAGTAGAACCAGCACAAAACCACTCGTTAACCAATGCACACCGACTTTAATGAGCGCCCAAATTGCTAGTGATTGCCGTCCGACAATCACCTGTTCCAACGTACCATCTTCGATATCACTGCGAAACAAACCATCCATGCCAAGCAAAACAGCAAGCACAGCGGCAATCCAGATCGCTGGAACACCAATGTGATTCAGAAACTGCGGATTCGCACCAAAAGCTAAAGGAAATAGCAGCAACACCAGAATAAAAAAAGCTAACGCATACACCCAACTGCTCAAGTGATTCAGGCGTAATAACAACTCACGACGTAACGTGGTGACAAAAAAACAATGCGCCATCACCACCCAATCTCACAATCATAATTGTCGTCAACATGCTGCAACGCAAATTTTGCTAAATCCAATGTTTGCACAGGAATCATTAATGCTTGATGACTGGTTAAAATCACTCGTCCCCCACCCTCAGTGTGCTGCACTAAACGCTTACTCAATCGCGCCGTCATTGCCGCATCGAGTGAATTAAATGGCTCATCCAACAGCCATAATGCATCGTGGTCTTTTGTGAGCCACAACCGTGCCAAACTAACACGACGCTTTTGCCCAGATGATAAGTGTGCAACGGCAATATCCTCATAACCAGATAAACCGACAGCATCTAATGCCATATCCAGACCCACTCCAGAAACTGCATTCAGACCTTGTAAAAATCTGAGATTTTCACGAACAGATAATCCTGCATTTAATCCAGCCAGATGACCAATATAAAGCACAGGCCATTCGGAAGCGGATTGATCTGCCCAAGCCAATGTCTTTTCACCTTGGTCTCTCTTTGCCGTTGATAATAAGCCTGCCAGAATCATCAGTAATGTCGTTTTACCAATGCCATTTTGACCTTGAACATGCAAAATCTGACCACTTGATACACTAAAATCAACTTGCGAACAAAGAATGCTATCGCCTCTTGCAATCGTCAAATTCATTGCAACAAGCGCATGAGCTTGCCAGCAAGGTTCCGCCTTTGACAGAACCAATTCATTAGACGCAAGATTTACCAACAGTAAGAACTCCCACGATCAACCCATCATCACAATGCACCAACATACCCACAATGTGAAGCACTATAAAACAACGATAAATCCAGTGTGCGAAAATGATCGCTAAACTACAATACAATTTTTGCAGTTATTTTCTGCTACTCTTTGATACAAATTTCATTTTTCAACATTTTCGAATCTTTCTGATTCTGAGTAAATTGCAGCTATGCCAATAATCGATTTTATCTTACATATTGATCAGCACCTAAAAGAACTTATTAATCAAGATGGTGTCTGGATTTACGGCATCATCTTCCTCATTATTTTTTGCGAAACTGGCTTGGTCTTCATGCCATTTTTGCCTGGAGATAATTTGCTATTTGCAGCTGGAGCATTAGCATCTATTGGGCAGCTAGATCCATGGCTGATTAGCGCAGTACTTGGCGCTGCTGCAATTATTGGTGATAGTACAAACTATTGGATTGGCAGAAAATTCGGCACACGTCTATTCAGTGAAAAACGAAAGTTTCCAAGTCGCAAACACCTCGCAACTGCGGAAGAGTTTTTTGAAAAACATGGTGGTAAGTCTGTATTGATCGGACGTTTTATGCCTTTTATTCGCACCTTTACACCTTTTGTTGCCGGCATGAGCGAAATGCCTTATCCACGCTTCCTCGCATTTAGCGTGACGGGAACATTACTTTGGGTCGGAACGCTTGTTCCAGCGGGTTACTTTTTAGGTCAATTGCCCTTTGTAAAAAACAATCTGACCATCATCGTTTTAGTGATCATCGGATTATCTCTACTTCCCATATTTATTCATGGACTCAAACGTTTTTTTGCTAATCGAAGCCAAACTCAGCTTGAAGAATAAACAAGCTCACTTTGAAACTAAACTGACTCTTGCATGAGTTGACCTTGAAAGTGTAAAAATACGCTTTCAAGGTCAATGCAACCATATTTCTGTATGGTAGTCTTGAGCATATTGACAGAACAATTATTGATCACCTTTATTCAGGACGAAATTCATGGCGACTTTGAAAATAACGACTTCATTACGCAAACTCGCGTTATCAATTGCATTAATTACGCCTGTGCTTGCCACAATGCCCATTGCACATGCTGTGGATTTTCAAACCGCCATCAGCGAAGAACGTGCTTGGGCTGGACTGACGACTAAGCATATCCAAGCAGGTGACGTCGATTGGGCCTACTCTGAAGGTGGCAATCCAAATAACCCAACGATTCTACTGATTCATGGTCTCGGCGGTAGTCGCGACAACTGGAATCGTGTTGCACATCATTTAACACCTTACTATCACGTTGTTATTCCTGACCTCCCAAGTAGTGGCGACTCTAAAATCAAAGCAGATTACGATTTGCAACCAGCGACAATGGTAGAGTCATTACGCCGTTTTACTGAAGCACTTAAAATTGAAAAGAATCTTAATGTTGCAGGTCACTCAATGGGCGGCGCAATTGCGGGTCTTTATGCCAGCCTTTATTTCACAGACACACAAAGTCTTTTATTAGTTGACCCTGCGGGTGTCTTTGCGACCGCAAAAAGCCCTTACCTCAAAGATCCAACGCAGCTGCGCCAATTGATTGTGCAAAAACCTGGTGACTTAGAAAAAGTCCTTCATATTGCAATGCAAGATCCACCATTTATTCCTAGTGATATTTTGGTTGGTCAAGAAAAAGTGATGATTGATCACGCACCAATCATGAGTAAATTAGTCGAGAAACTGATTACTCTAAATCAATCCTACACGCCTGATTCATTTGCAACTGTGGTCAAATCAATTGAAGCACCGACTTTGGTCATATGGGGTAGAGATGACAAAATTATCGATGTCGGTGTTGTGCCTGAGTTGATGGGCGAACTGAAAGACAAACGTCCACCTGTGATCTTAGATGGTGTGGGACATACGGGAATATTGGAAGCTGAACAACTCGTTGTTCAAGCGTATTTACCATTCCTCAAACAAGCGATTGCAACGCCTAACAAATTTACACCGTCTGCAACTGCACCTGCGGCAACTGCGGCTCCAACATTGCCATAATTTAATCAGAAGCTACTTTGCAATAATCGCTCTTTATGGGCGATTATTGCTATCAGAACATCATTAAATAAAAAACTGTTTTTATCTTAATCTCTCAGGAACTCTCGACATGACCTCTACTCTATCTCCAAAAGCAGAAGCCCTACTTCAAGCGCACGTCGAACATACGCTTCAACAACTGCAGAACTTTGATGTCATTCGCGCAGAAGTCGCAGCATTCTTTACTGAATTCACTGAAACTCCGCTTTCAACACTCGTCCCCCTAGAGCGTATCCAAAAAATCGCTAAAGAACGTGTGTTAGATGTTGCTCCAAGCAACCAACTCCGTACCGAAATTGCCAATATTGTCAAAGATGCGTTAAAAAACCACGAAGGCAAGAAAACCCTCATTTCAGATTTAATTCCTGATGCAACAGCGGAAGCAGTCATCACGATGATCTCAAGCGATACCACACGACGTAATGCCATCATTCATGAGATTTTTGGTAATCCAACAACGGGCGAAGTGTTGTCGACTACGATCAGCCACGCAATCAAAGATTATATGGAGAACAACGTCGTCACCAAGAAAATTCCTGGTGCGGCAGGTTTGATGAAGCTCGGTAAAGGCATGCTAGAAAAAGCGACTGATAGTAATTTTGATGACGCTTTACAAAACTATCTGTCACGTAATATTCGCAATATCATGAATATCAGCGAAAAGAAAACGCAAGAAACATTGAACGATAAACGAGTTCACAGCCTTGCAGCCGAAGTTTGGACAAAGGTTAAAACGAAATCGATTGCCAGCGTTGCCGCGCTCGTCGATGTTCCAACAATCGATGCTTCATCGCATCTTGTTGTTGTCGTTTGGAATCATATTCGCACGACTAAATATGTCCAATCTATCGTGTCAGAAGGCGTTGCAGGCTGGTATGCACGCAACAGTAACCGCAGTTTGGTCGAACTTCTTGCTGATGTGAATGTCACGCCAGAATTCATCGTTGCCGAGCTTGAACCTGCGCTGACTCAGACCTTGAAGCACCTTGCTGATAATGGTTATTTACGCGGTCGTATTGAGCCTTTATTGCGTCAGTTCTATGCGTCTGGTGCGGTAGAAGGGATTATTGCTGGATAATCTTTTTGAGCATTTCAATATTGACAACAAAAAACCGCTGTTGCATGAATCTGCACAGCGGTTTTTATGAGTTTAGCGTATAAACAAAATATTATAGCTAACCAGAATATCAACCATTACGACCCAAACAAACTTAAACGTCATAAACCAGAGAAGAGCTTAAAAGATGCTCAACCTGCGATGCATCGACTGGTCTTGAAAAGAAATAACCTTGTCCATATTCACAATTCAACCCTTGCAAATGTTGAACATGAGCCTGTGTTTCAGGACCTTCGGCAATCACGTTCATTTTCAGATTACTTGCCAGACTCATAATCGACTGGATAATCGGCAAACACTCAGGGCTCTCCTCTATACGAGACACAAATGAGCGATCTATTTTGAGAGTATCTGCAGGAAAACGATGCAAATAGCTTAAAGACGAATAACCCGTACCAAAATCATCAATACTTAAATGCACGCCGAGTTCCTTCAGTTCTGTAAGGATTTTCACTGAGCGTTCCGCATCACCCATGATCATACTTTCAGTAATTTCTAATCGTATAGACGATGGTGAAATTCCAGCAGCATGGATAATCGTACGAATTTGTTCAGCCAGATTTGCTTGAGCAAATAAACGTGCAGATAGATTCACGCTTATCGTCAAAGGTTGTTCACGCGGAAAATCACGTTGCCATTGAAGCATGGTACGGCAAGCTTCTTTGAGCACCCACATATCGAGTGACAAAATGAAACCCGTTTCTTCTGCAATATAAATAAAATCATCAGGATAAACCAACTTGTCTTCGGTTCTCTGCCATCTGACCAAGGCCTCAAAGCCCATGATGACGCCTGTTTTTAATGACACTATCGGTTGATAGTGCAAAATAAATTTATTTTCAGTCAATCCGCGACGCATATCACTTTCAGCAGTCAAGCGGTTCATTGCTCGTATTTGCATACTTTGATCAAATGATTCCGAGCAAGAACCACCTAAAGTTTTGGCGCGATACATCGCAAGGCTAGCATTACGTAACAAATCTTCGGCTGCAGTTTGTACATCCGCAGTCGTTGCAAGCCCAATGCTCGTGGTCACATAGACATCCTGACCATCCAAATTAAACGGAAAGGTCACTAAAGTTCGTTGTATGCGCTCTGCAACACGCAAGGCATCATCAGGAGAACGAATATCATCCAGAAGCACCACAAACTCATCACTCCCTAAACGAGCCAAAGTATCCTTATCACGAAAATACGCAAATCTCGCAACCGTATCCTCAGTACGTACAATAGACTGGATTCGATGTGCAACCAAAGTCAATAATTTATCGCCTACCAGATGACCTAAGCTATCATTCACCACTTTAAAACGATCAAGATCAACAAATAACACCGCAACATGATGCTTTTTCGCATTACGCTTTTGATGTGCAATCGCATTTTGCAAACGATCCAGAAATAGGATGCGATTCGGCAAGCCCGTCAATCTGTCATGCATCGAATCATGCACTAAACGCTTTTCTGCTGTACTACGCTCAATAACCCGACCCAGTTGTGTGCACAGCTGTATCATAATCCGCTGTAAAACTTCATCAGGCTCCAGCGCCTGAGTACTAAAGAACTCAAGGACGGCAGCCACTTTATTGCCCGCCAACACAGGAAAAGCAAATGCCGCGTTTAGACCCGCATCCTGTGTGAGGTCTGCATTTGGAAAAATTGGATCATTAATAATATCAATAGCCCATGCTGCGGCACCTGTTTCCATCACACGTCTAGGCAAACCGACGCCGCGATCAAAACTTCGTGCCTCAGTCGATTGAATAAAGTGATCAATTGCAGGATTTGATGCTATATTTTTTGACCAGATTAAAGTGGATTGTAAATGCTCTCGAGATCCTGAATCCGCGACATAGGCATGACCCAAAGCCCAATCAGTATATTGGCAAATTCTTTGGATTGAAAATTGCAAAACTTCGGTTAAATCACTGGACTGATTGGCCTTCCCTGCAACGGCTTCCAAAAGCTCTAATTGACGTTGTCGTTGATATAACTCACGCACATTTATTTCGGCAATTCGTTCGGCTTCCATCCGTAAACGTTGTTCGCGCTCGACTTGACGTTGTAATTTAGACAGCTCAGTGAGCTCTTGATCTGGCATAAGTAGGTTTGACATAAATTAAAAGTCTTGGGAAATAAAATTTGGAACAGACTCTTTATCATCGCCAAGATGGAGCGAGACATCTTTGTCCAATAAATTAAACATGATTCCTTTCATATTTTTCTCAAAAAATAACGACAACTCAATATAAACGAATTCACTGATCATACAATTGAGTATGGAATGAATAGAAAAATGATAATTTAAATTAAAAAACACTTTCCCTATCCCAGCTCAAAAATATTATCAATATTTTAATAACATGGAACAATAACAAACACATACACGATGCGACGTCATCTAATAGCATAGCATAAGTGGTATAAGCAACTAAAAACAGACGCTGTGCTCATTTATCAGACCTATGGTTATTAGTCAGATCAGCCGTATTTATCCTTACATAAGAATACCTAAGTATCTAAATCTAACTCCAGATGAATGCCGTATCGCGCATATAACTCTTGAATCTTCAACAAATCACTTTCCATTGAATCACTTGGAATGATTTTAGCGAAAACCGCCCCGATTTTACTCTTACGATCAGCGAACAATAATACTATCGGGACATTTGCAGCTTTTGCAATTTGCCAGAACCCCGTATGAATAGGATGTTGTTCAACCGAACCCTTACGCGTTCCTTCTGGAGAAATCAGCAAAGTGTATCGCTCAGACTTGGCAAACTCATTAACCATAAACTGTACAACATGATGAGATTTAGTCCGATCAACGGGAATACAGCCAAGCTTCTTTAAGAGCCATCCAAAAGGAAACCAAAACAACTCCTGCTTCGCCAACACATGATGATTCAACCGCAACAGGCTAGAAAAAGCGATTGCCTGTATCCCATCTAGAGGAGATGTATGCGGAAAACCGATAATCACTTGTTTTGGATCACTCAATGCGTCTGGGCTCACATCATATTGCCAGCCACTAAATATGAGTTTTATTAGCAATTCACGTAGCATAATTATCCTTAATTATTCTTTTGGAACTTCCCCTCAGTATACAACCCACACTACTTTTGTATAAGAATGTCATCAAAATACAATGCTCAATAAGTCGCTACGACCATTTCACTTTATACTAACCAACATATTAATAACGAGGTCGGAGCAGCTCTGATGTCTACTACATTGATTGATCAAGTTCGCGACCTACTTGCAGTTGAAAAACTCAAGTTCGATGAGCCCAACATCCCGACTCATCCAGACAGTGAAACAATCGCAACCTTTCGCATGCCTGTCCGCGGGTTACGCGGCGAATGGATTTGCATCGTCCGCGTATTTCCAGAAAGTGAGCGCTTGCTGGTTTACAGCATCCTGCCTGAAAATGTGCCTGTAGAACGTCGCCCACGCCTTGCTGAGCTCTTTGCCCGTATTAACTATGGTTTGGTGCTGGGTAATTTTGAAATGGACTGGGAAGACGGAGAAATCCGTTATAAAACCAGTATGGACGTCGAAGACATCACACCAACAGCGACAGTTGTCCGTAATCTCATCTTTAGTAATTTTTTCAGCACCGATCGCTATTTTGAGGTCATTGACGAGGCGATACACACCGAACAGGATTTAGTCGACTTACTCGCTGTTGCAGAGGAATCTGACGGGTTAGAGGATGTACGCCGTGGCTTTGATTTGGTCGACAATGCAGTACATTAATCAATCTTGCAAATAAACGCCCTAGAAGTAATTTTCTCAGTGGCGTTCTGCCTGTTGATCAGTATTTCTACGCTGTGAATCAATCGCCCTCTTTTAGATCAAAAACTGCTTTAGTTATGCACAGAAATTGCCCACAGATTATGCACATGTGTTTTGCAATAGTTGACAGAAGTATTTTGTGATTTTTATTTAAAATTTAACTCTTGCATTATATAAGTTATTATATTTATTTAACTTTTTTATTGATTAAAAAATGATCAATTTGTACTCATCCCTTGCAAAATATCACACCAAGTTGAGAAAGCCCGAGTTTCCCACAATGTTATCCACAGGTTTTGTGGACAAGTAGCTAAACCCTTGCTACGACTGGTAGATGTTAATGACACCGTGATGACAATGAAACAAAAGTTCATAAAAATGGGAAAATCAAGAAATTACATGAAACGAGACTTAGCTGATTTATTTGTAAGCATTTACTGACACCTTTAATCTGGCATCTAAGATTGCACTATTATTGGTAAAACATGCACAAAAAAAGAGGGCATCATCGCCCTCTTCATCTCATCACATTAACTGCTTTACACAATTAACTTACTTTGCGCGGAGTCGGGTGCTCATCGGCTTTTTGCCTAGCAGCATCGCTTGCACACTGCCCTTGATATAATGCAGGAATACAACCAGTGGTGAGAGTTTTGGATTTGGCGCTTTGCCATGTCCAATTGCTCTAAACTGCGCGGCATACCAAATCACCTCCATCACCGCCAATTTATCAATCGGTCCAATGCCCGTTTTGATCGGTTGAACGGCATATTTAACATTTGCACCTGCGATCAGATTATCCGCGACATCAGTTTCTACAGCAAGCGGGCGGGCGATACCA
>JASLFQ010000322.1 GCA_030150595.1 Aquirhabdus sp. | reverse complement strand
CATCAGAATCCCCTGAAATACCAATCGCAATCACCTCATGATATTTGTCGGAAGCAATCATGCCCGTGGCATAATAAAGTGCACCATTCACCGCATAGTTTGAGATTGATGTATTATCAAATTTGATACCATCTTTTGTTTCAGCGATGAGTTTATTGAGACCGAGTTTGTTTTCAATGACAATAGGGACTTGACCTTTGATCAGACTGAAATCGGGTTTGCCAAAATTGGTTTTATTTTCAGTTTTAGCACGACCTTTGAGCGCTTCTTTGAGATAATCTGGAATAGCAGATTCCGTGTAATAATCTTTCTGATTTTTTAGTTTCAATTTATCGAATTGTGTTTTAACCCAATCGTTGACGTGATCTTCGAGTTTATATTTCGTACGCTCGTTCGTCATTTTGCTTCCTGCCTGCGTATCAATCGTTGAACTAATTTAAAAAATACTTTATATACAAATAAATAAAGACTTTAACGGATATCGGTAAAGTAATAAACGTGGTATTGCCATAAGTAATTGCGTAGTGGGTAACTCATTAGATGGAGACGTAGTAAGGTTCTTGCGCGGTGCTACATAATACTGAATTACTGCACAAAAGATGCCTATCACAAAAAATTATTATTTTTCTTATAACTCTTCTCTTCAGAAAAATCGAGTGTAATATGCCAAATCTTACACCCTACTATTGAAATCACCCTAACATCACCTTCAAACACCTCACCAACGCCTGATTCTGCTCCGCAGTTCCAATCGTAATCCGTAAAAACTCACTGATTTTCGGCTTCGCAAAGTGATGCACAATGATAACGTATTCACGCAACCCTGATCACTAAATTCCAAAAATCACGCAGACCTCACCTCAGCCAACGCCAAAGCCTCGATAAATTCATGCGGTGGCATCGGTTTGCCGAACAAATAGCCTTGCAACGAATCACAACCTCGCTCGGCCAGAAAATCTCTCTGAGCAATGGTTTCCACACCTTCTGCAACGATCTTAAGACCCAATACATGACCTAATGCGATGATCGCGGAAACGATTTCTTGATCTTCAGTCAGTTCCAAGTTCGCAATAAAACCACGATCGATCTTAAGCTCACACGCAGGCAATCGTTTGAGATAAAGCAGACTTGAATAACCCGTGCCAAAATCATCGATCGCCATCTTGACACCCATCACATTCAAACTCTCCAAAATGACCGCGCTTGCATCCACATCACGCATCGTCGTTGACTCAGTGACTTCCAATATCAGACCACTGGGTTCCAATCCATGTCGTGTCAGCGTCTCACTCACGGTCTGAATGAGATCAGTATGCGCAAACTGGTGCGCAGACAAATTCACTGCGACCGACCATTGACGATGCCCCATATCTCGCCATTGGCGCATCTGCCGACAAGCCTCATCTAGTACCCATGAACCAATGGGAATAATCAAACCTGTTTTCTCAGCCAATGGAATGAACTGATCAGGTGGAACAAGACCGTGCTTTGGATGTTGCCAACGCACCAAAGCCTCAGCGCCGACCGCCATGCCGCTCTGTGTATCAACTTTCATCTGGTAATAAACAACCAATTCGCGATGTTCAAGAGCCATACGCAAATCTTGCATGATCTCCATATGCTCGTGCGCATGAGCATTCATGGATGTATCAAAGAAACAATACGCATTGCGCCCCGTTTCCTTCGCGTGATACATCGCAGCATCAGCATTGGTCAACAAATCATGCTGCGTGTTGCCATTATCAGGATATATCGCAATGCCAATACTACCAGTAATGCGTAACGTACGATCTTCGATATGAAAAGGATCTCGAAGAGCCTCAAGTAATTTATCGGCAAGCACTGCGACCCCTTCAAGCTCCTTAATCTTCATCAGCAACACGAACTCGTCACCCCCTAACCGAGCAAATGTATCTTGGCTGCGAATACGACTTCGAATACGCTGAGCAACCTCGCGGAGCAACAAATCACCAATGTGATGACCATACGCGTCATTCACCTCCTTGAACCCATCCAAATCCATAAACATCAGCGCAAATTTATGACCCTCTCGATGAGCCACATCCAACGCATAGGTGAGCCGATTCTCAAATAAAGCTCGATTGGGAAGTTGAGTCAGACTATCGTGCAACGACAAATACGACAGTGACTTGGCTTGCAAGAAATTAAGGCGCGCTTGACGCTCCAGCATATATGCGATGACCATCCCCAAAAGACTTGCTGTCGTATAAGTTCCGTTCAAGAGCGACCAGTTCACATGAAAACCTATCGCATAAGTCAAGGCAACCCCAGCGGCGCCCCCGACCCAGCCCGCAAACAACGCAAAAGGAAAGCGCAACCCAACAAAACCATACACCAAGAATATGGCGTAACTCACACCCACATAAGATAAAAAGACCGCTTCACCCGACGGCACGATGTTACTCATGATGATCAATAACGCGACGATGACCGCACTACCCGCGGTCATATGCCAATCAAATAAGTGATCAAAGCGCCGAATCGACAATATAATCCGTCGAACGACCAACACTGAAATACACATGAGGAAGAGTTTGAACCAGACTGCGTGACTACTCTGTGGCAATGACTCATAAATCGCCACGCCAAACGTTGCAAATAGCCCTGCGGTAATATATGCGTTAATCCGATAAGTCTTGATGGCAACTTTGCGGGCATGCCGCCGATAGAGCTTTTCTAGTGGCGCGGGGAAACGCAGCACCCACCATTTTGCATCCAATGCTCGTTGTAATTCTTCTTGAGAGACCTCCTGCTCGGAGACCATGACGCTCTCTCCTCTATGCTGAAAACTTTCTTATTTTCTTACTTAAAGGTTACTCCTAAAAACAATAACTAGCAAAGTTTGACGGCTGAGCGGTCATCTCTCCATCGCCAGAATCTATCCCATTCAATTCATTGTATTGACAACAGATTTTCTTAATATTCCTATCTACATTTCAGCAATAAAAAACGCTACCGAAGTAGCGTCCTTGATCAATTCGCATATCTCAAAAGCATCTCAATCCAGCATCTCTGTCAAACACTCAACCAGCGCTTGATTCTGCTTTGCAGTCCCAATCGTAATCCGTAAAAACTCACTGATTCTCGGCTTAGCAAAGTGACGCACAATAATTCCCGCATCGCGCAAACCTTTCGCTAAATCAACTGCCGCCTCGTTCGGATGACGCGCAAAAAAGAAATTCGCTGTCGATGGCAAAATCTCAAAACCCAACCCTTGAAGATCTTTCACCAAAGTCTCACGCAAACCGATCAACGTCTGACAAGTCGATTGGAAATACGCCTCATCTTCAAACGATGCCACGCCACCAACAATCGCCAAACGGTCTAAGGGATACGAATTAAAGCTGTTCTTCACGCGTTCCAGCGCTTCAATCAGATGCGCTTGCGCAAACACCATCCCGATACGCAAACCCGCCAAAGCACGCGATTTCGACACGGTCTGGCACACGACCAAATTATCAAACTGGTTAATCAAACTAATCGCCGACACACCACCAAAATCAATATACGCCTCATCAATCACCACAACCGAATCGGGGTTATTCGTCAGCAAGTGCTTGATCTGATCAAGACCTAGCAACACGCCAGTCGGCGCATTCGGATTGGCGAGAATGATGCCACCATTCGGAATATTGTAATCATTGATATTGATTTGGAAGTTGTCATCGAGCGGTACTTGCACCGTATCCACTTCGTACAACTGACTATAAACAGGATAAAAACTATAGGTTATATCTGGATATAACAGCGGTTTTTCTTTCTTGAAAAACGCCATAAACACATGCGCGAGCACTTCATCCGAGCCATTACCCAGAAACACTTGATTGGTTTCTAAACCATGATACTTAGCAATGGTTTGCTTCAGCACACTCGCATCAGGATCAGGATAAAGCCGCAACGCATCGCCATCATTGCCGAGGGCATTAATAATCGCCTCGCGAACGCGCGGCGAAGGCGGAAATGGGCTTTCGTTGGTGTTGAGCTTGATCAGATTATTGATTTTTGGCTGTTCACCCGGCACGTAAGGCACGAGGTCACGAACCAATGGACTCCACAGGCGTTGATTTGGAGTACTCATTCTGCACCTCCAACACGATAACGTGCGGAACGCGCATGTGCATCCAAACCTTCTTGTTGCGCCAAAATGTCTGCTGCACGCGCTAAAGGCTTGCTGCCTGCAGGCGAGCAATGAATGATGCTGCTCCGTTTTTGGAAATCATAGACACCGAGCGGTGATGAAAAACGCGCTGTGCCCGACGTCGGCAACACATGGTTTGGCCCCGCACAATAATCGCCAATCGCTTCAGGCGTATGACGTCCCATAAAAATCGCACCCGCATGGCGAATCTCAGGCAACAACGAATCTGGATCATCGACACACAACTCCAAATGCTCTGGCGCAATCCGATTGATCAACGCAATCGCTTCCTCACGATCTTTAACTAAAACCAGCGCTCCACGATTATTAATGGAAGTACGAGCAATCTCTACCCGTGGTAATGTTGGCAATAATTTCTCAATTGATGCCGCAACCTGTTCGATCAAATTTACATCAGAAGTAATAAAAATCGGCTGCGCAATTTCGTCATGTTCAGCTTGTGACAACAAATCCATCGCCAGCCAATCTGGATTATTCTGACCTTCGGCATAAACCAAAATTTCCGACGGGCCAGCAATCATATCGATGCCAACCTGACCGAAAACCGCACGCTTTGCCGCCGCCACATAGCGATTGCCCGGCCCTGTGATTTTATCCACGCGAGGAATCGTTTCTGTACCGTACGCCAATGCCGCTACTGCTTGCGCACCGCCAATGGTGAAAACACGATGCACGCCCGACAAATACGCCGCAGCAAGAACCAGTGAATTCAACTCACCTTTTGGCGCAGGCACAACCATGATAATTTCAGTCACACCAGCCACTTGCGCAGGAATCGCATTCATCAGTACCGAAGATGGATAAGACGCTTTACCGCCAGGTACATAAATACCCACGCGATCGAGTGGCGTGACTTTTT
>JASLFQ010000087.1 GCA_030150595.1 Aquirhabdus sp. | reverse complement strand
TGCGCACAGGGCAATCATAAAATGGTCACGCCCTGCGCCAGTGGGTTTAATTAAATTCAGAATAATCGCAAAGCATATATTGCTCAGCAACGTCGCCACGACAATACTGATCAGGATTGTGAGAGCCTGCGGCTCATGCCTGACTCGTTTTTTTGTTGCTGTTTCATCGGCATCAATGGCGACCAGAGCCACTAAGAGCAGATAACTACCGATACTGAGAATCCAGCTGATTAAGCATGCCTTCTTCCAGCCCAAACCTGGCATCAATAGAACAAAAAATACCAACCCCATCATGCAAACAAATAAGACTCGGTGCGGATTATCGAGTCGCCAAGCCAACCAGTAGATGGGGCGAACTAATTTCTTAGACCCGTGTAATGGATGAGGGACTTGCATATGGGAAGGCAATGTCGATTTCTTTAATTCATTGTTGGACTGATCATTCATTGCTGCAATTCTCGTTGAGTGCTGCATCAGCAATTAGACATTAATTAGCAATGTCAGTATGCTTCCGATGAAAGGAATCAATCATTGATCTAAATCAAGAAAATGTACGATTTTTAGGAGTATTCTGACTATATACGATTTAAGTCGAGTGTTTATTGGGCGCCATCCAAGTTATGATCTAAGATAGCTTTACTCTTAAGTTTGGCTACCGAACTTCAGGAGTAAGTTTGGAAATCCTACGAGGAAGTATGGACACATCATGAATATCACGGATAGAACCCTTCTACAGCAAATGCGTATTACGGAATCTGAAGTAGATAGTCGCAAGGAGCTATTATCTTTTACAGCACTTGATGTTAAGGCGTTGATCAAGTGTAGCCCGTTGATCCATGAAAGATTAGATTCCATTGTCACTGAGTTTTATCGTCAGCAAACCAGCGTGACTGAAATTGCCCTGTTGATCGGTGATGCGGATACTTTAGCCAAATTACGCTTTGCACAGCGTAGATATATCGTGGACATCTTTAGTGGTGTTTATGACCTTGAGTATGTCAATAATCGTTTACGCATTGGTCTTGTTCATAAGCGCATCGGCGTTGAGCCCAAACTCTATCTATCTGCAGTGTATACCTTGAAATCCTTACTGACGACAACACTTCGAGAAGCAATTTTAGAAGAAAGTGAGCGTATCAGCGCGTTAGAAGCACTTGAAAAAATTATTCTTTTTGACGTAACTTTGGTTTTTGAAACGTATATTCGCAGCTTAGTCTCTGAAATAGAAATCGCTAAAGATCGCTCAGAGCGGTATGCCCATGAAATGGAAGATAAGAAATTAGAGTTAGAAGAAATATCCTCTACTGATCCGCTCACTGGATTACTCAATTCAAGACATTTGAATAATGTTGCAACAACAGTTTTACGTGGTGCTCAAAGTCGAGCGGAAATTGTCACGTTTCTTTTTATGGATATTGATAATTTTAAAAAGATCAATGACACCGAGGGTCATCAACATGGTGATGAAGTACTTAGAGTCGTAGGCTCAACTATAAAATCCATCGTCAGGGATAAAGATCATTGTTTCCGTTATGGAGGTGACGAGTTCTGTGTGATCTTGTCTAACTGTAGTGAGGAAACGGCACGCAATGTGTTTGTCCGTCGTTTGCACGAATTAATTAGGGAAAAACTGGGCAATGTCACTTTGTCTGTTGGTCTTGCGCAAACGGGGCCGAGCAGTTATGAGGATATAGAAACCATCATTCATAAAGCTGATGAAAGCATGTATGAAGCAAAACGGGCAGCAAAATCCGATCAATCTATCATTTGATCTACTGTCTGTGTCTTAAATTGGCAAAGGTTGTTTGATGAATACTGGCTATAGGGCTACTACATAGGCTTTCATCTGTGGTTTCATATGTTCTCTGTTTATTGAACTCTGAATTTACGATCATCGCGAGCCCATTTATGCCCCATACTTCCATCCCTTGGCACGCCAATCTCCCAGCTACATCTTCTGGCCCTCGTATCGCGCTGATCCACGGTTTACTAGCGGGTAAGCATATGGAGCGGCATTTGCTGTCTTTCATACGTGCGGCGGGTTATGCGGATACGTCGTTGTATAGCAATCATTTAAGTCCAGCACGCATTGCTGACGATCTGGCAGTCGCGGCACGGGCGGGCAGGCCAATCGTGTTGGTCGGTTATAGTCAGGGCGGCAGTCAGGTGTTGAAGGTCGCGAAGTTGCTGGCGAAACGTGGCATCGAGACTGATCTGGTGGTGTCGCTGGCGGCGGGTGGGCTAGGGCGGTTTTACTTTCGGCAATGGGGCTTTGATATGCGTCGCATTCCCGCAGGGATTAAGCGCTATCTGAATTATTATGCGGCGAAAGATCTACTCGGAACCGACTTGCTGCCATCCGCGAATCAGGCGCGCGCGGAGTCTAAAGATACCTATCTTGAGAATATTGGCTACGAGCAATCCGCTGGCGTCGATCACTTTAAGATCGTGACTTGCTATCCAGCGACGCGCGTGCTGCCCGAGGTGAAAGCGTTATTTTTAGATCGCTTGCTGAAAGAGCTTGAACAGCTCAGCTAGTTTAGCCAGTCAACGAATGATCACGGCGATCATAAACAAAGCAGTCACTTACTATTGAATGGCAGCTTATTCTTCTTCCACGATCTTGCGTAGTCGTTCTAGTGCAGCATCCCATTGTTGTGAAATGATTTCAAGTGAATGGCGCGCAGCTTCGAGCTGACTAGGCTCAAACTCCCACAAGCGTTCGCGACCGACTTTGATATCGCGCACGAGACCTGCATCGGCGAGTACCACCAGATGCTTGGTCACCGCCTGACGAGTAATGTCGGTGCCAGTCGTCAGTTGAGTGATCGACATGGCGCCGCCGACGCAAAGCACGGCGATGATGCGTAAACGCGTCTCATCGCCCAGCGCTGCAAAGATCGGCGCAAACGTTGGCAGAGCGCCTGCTTTAGATCTTGTATTAAAGTTTAGCAAGATAAGCCTCGATATTTTTCATTTGATTTTCCCAACCATTGGTGTGCATCGGGAATGCTTCGGCGCGCCGAGCGGGATCAATGCGATCAAAGCCAGATTCCACTACATAGAGCAGTGTGCCGTCAGCGGTTTCGGTGAGCTCAAATTCGACTAAGGTCATCGGCTCGTCGTCGAGGTTCATAGTCTTATCGGCGCAGTAGGGGTGCCAGCGGTAGGAAAAGAATTGCTCGGGGTCGATGCGTTCGATCAGTGCGTCCCAGTAGTTGCCCTTTTTCTCCCCATCACAGCTGGCTTTCGGGCCTTGTATTCGTTTGCCGACAGCGAAGGTTTTGCCTTGTAGTTCGACGCCAAACCATTCGCCGAATTTTTCGGCAGTGGTTAGGGCTTGCCAGACACGAGTGCGTGGCGCTTTGAGCACGATTTGTTTTTCGATACGATCGGTAGATGTGTTCATGGTCTGTTTCCTCGATGCATGTTCTTTCAATGAAGTCTGTGGATGCGATATGGAGGTGCGTCTATATGCTACCTATTGGTTGCATTATGCGCTAGTAAAATATAAATGCAACCATTTTGTTGCTTATTTTGTAGAACATGCAAAAGTAAATAAGACCATCTTTAAAAGATTACCCATGCTTCATCAAATGGATGTTGTGAGCTTTTCTATTTTGTAATCTTATAGATTGAAGACTCATGCTGCGCTGATTTGAAAGTCGCATTAATTCCTACCCCAAGCAACCTGTGAAAACATTCCTGAGAATATCCACAAGCCTTTATCTGGCAAAGCAAGAAGGTACATTAACCGTTCAATGCGCTGCATGGTGATGGAAGACAGATACTTGAGACTGAGAGATGATCGGTCCATAATGCTTATCAATTTGGGCCAGATTGATAGGGTTGAATAAAGAATGAAGAATCCTTACGGGCTCTCTAAAGCCAGTGTTCCTGTCACCTATGCCCAAATTTTGCTTGAGATTTTAGTGGAACGGGGGTTTTCCGCCGAACAAGTATTGAGTCAGAGTGGTTTATCCTCCCATTTATTTTTAGGGCCCGAGGCACGTATAACGCCTCGTCAAGGGACACGTTTGGTGATTACCGCGTTAGACCTGACCAGTGATGATGGTTTGGGCTATGAGTATGGCTTGCGATTACGTCCAACCGCACACGGTACTCTCGGTTTTGCGCTTATGAGCTGTTCTACATTGGGGCAAGCCATACAGCTCGGAGCGGCCTACTTTAGTATGCGTTTACGTGACTATCGTATCTTCTTAGGCTCGGAAGGAGATGTTGCTGTACTGGAGATTGCAGAAACGCATCCAATCTTTGGTGCTGTACCTGAACAAGATCAAATGCTGCAACGTTTCTTTTATGAGTGTGTCATGGTGGGCATTACACATCTTGGACGCTTTCTGACGGGACAAGATTTTTCTGCGTTTGAGATCTGGGTGGATTGGCCAGAGCCTAATTACCATGCGCGCTATCGTGATCGTTTGCCATTGATCCGTTTCAATCAACCGACGAATCAGCTCCGAGGGTCTGCGGCGATGCTTTCGTTGCCCTTATTGATGGCCGATCCTATTGCGTATCAGCAGGCCTTGGCGCAGTGCGAGGTCGAAAGAATACGCTTTGCAGAGTCGATCGAGGATATTGCTGCGCGCGTCAGAGCCGAGTTGATCTTAGTACCAGGTAAAGGTTATCCGAGTTTTGAGGTGGTTGCAGAGCGATTGCATTTATCTGGGCGGACGTTGAAGCGGCGCTTGCAACATCTGAATCTGTCCTATCTCACGTTGTTAGACCAAACTGTACGGCAGCAGGCCGAGAAACTGCTCGCTGGTCGTGAGATGGATATCCAAGATATTGCAAATTTACTGGGTTACATTAACCCAGCAAACTTCACTCGCGCTTTTAAGAAATGGACAGGTGAGACACCGAGTCAGTTCCGAGCCAGAATCAGATCGGAGCAAGTGCCGACTTGATGTGTCCTGTTCACCTATTAAGTTAGATCTTCACCCACCAGCCTTTGTCCATTAATGACAATGCGATCTGTTCAGATTTCGGTGTAGTGCTCGTATTTACATCGGGGAATGCTGTTTTAAATTCTACCGAGTTGATCCACGGTGCTATATCGGTCATGGTATAACGATAGGCGACGTCGACTTCTTGGGGGTGATCATTGCCTTCACTGTGTATAGGCTTCCAACTCACAACACTTTCTAGTTTTTTATGAGCAAAACATAAGTCACTCGTATAGCGCTGTCCAAACTGGTCGGTTGTTGTTTCTCGATAGTATGTTTTTCCTTTCTCGGTGAGTGTGTAGCGCTTGCCAATATTGGGGTGACCAGAGAAGTCGATACCGTCGAGTTTGATTTCCTGACTTTGTACCATCCCCAACTGTTGTAAAACGTTCATTTCGGCAGCAGGTCCTTGTGGGAATCTTGCAATCATGTGTAAATCATCGGGTGCTAGATCTACGGGCCATTGGTGTAGATTGAGACATAAAGCGCCCCCTGCACCTGCAAAGTAATCTGACAGTGCCGCACTGATATTTTTATCATTGGCGACTTTGGGGTCACTACAGCCAAGCAAATTGAGAAATAAAACGATACTTGCGATAAACCATATTTTTGTTTTCATGATCTTCCTTTGATCAATGTGGGACAGGGTTAAGACAGCTACTCTTCAATATCTTTTCGTACACATCTACACATTAAAATGACCGATCCCCTCGCATTATTCTACGGAGGGATCGGTCTATGTTTAAAAGGTTCGCAAGATTATTCGTCGTTCAAAGCGCATTCAAAGCTGTCTGGATTCGTCTTACAACGTACTTTTTTCAATAGATGCATCATCTCTTTATCGTAGATGCCATCTTTGGTGAGATCAATTCGAGATTCACGCATCAGTTTGACATAGCCCGCTTGGTCGTTTGGGGGAACATCCATCCAGTATTTTGGTTCAATTTCTTTTTCAGCATTGTCGATGTATTTATAGGCAGTGCCGATTTGGCTGTTCACATATTCACGAATTTTTTGATTGATATCGGCATTGCCAAACTTGCTTTTGCGCACAACCATGGTGGCAGTCACCTGTGCAATTGGAAAACGAATCACGGCACCTTTAATCGAACCATCCGCACCTGTCATCCCTTTCCATAGCTCTAGTGGTTTAAATAAGACCGCAGGACCCGCAATGATATCGACCTGATGGTTATTGAACTTACCCGAGACAGTGGTCAGATCAACACTGACGGGTTGCGCGCCAATTTTTTGTACCAGCTTATTTTGCGATTTATCAAAATCAAACACGGCAATTTTTTTACCCGCGGCTTTGGCTAAGGTATTGATGCTGCGATCTCCGACCATGATATAGGCGGTGCCCAGTGGGATCATGCCAACGACTTCGTAATCGCCTTGGGTCATTTTTGGTGCCAGCTTTTTGTTGGATAACGCGGCCAAAGCCACGTTGAGATCAGTTCGGCTCGGTACGCCGCCAATTGAATCTAGACTACCCGTGAATGAATTAAACTCGCGGGCGCGCAAGGTGCTCATGACCGCGCCATCACACTGACCTGCTTTAAAGTCTTCGGCGACAATGGCTTCATTTGTATAGGCTTTTAGCTCAATTGGATTGGTCAAACCAAAACGCGGCATTTGGAGGACATAATCTTTTGCATAACCAAAAGCATCACCTCGTGCACCCAAAGGATCATAGACACACAACGTCAGTTTAGAGCCAGCAGCATAGGCTGCGTTTAAGCTGATTGCCGAGAGTAAGGCAGCTATTGCAATTTTTTTCATACAGTTTTTCCTTGAATCATTTGGTGAGGTCTAAGCGCTTTAGACAATTTCTTTTAAAGGTTGAGCTTTGGTGGAGTAATAGAGTCGATTCATGCCGAATGCTGGCAATTAGGCGAAAGCCCACATCATAACGAGGGATAAAAGTAGAGCGATAGATGCATTTGCGCCATTGTACTTATCATTTTGAGCCAATGTATCTTATTGACATTTCTGACAAAAATTGAATAAAACATGACCATAGGGAGAATTATTTTTTCATGGCAGCATGGCTGTGTCATCACCTTATGGATTGAAAAAGACACATGCATACTCAAGACTCCCTACTGGGTAAAGTGCAAGGTTTAGGCTTGTTTGCACTGACCCAATTCGCCTCCAGTGACATTGCCGATCGGTTTAAATTACGTAAACCGATTGAAACAATGCTCTACCAAGGATCAAAAACAGGCTTTCAACTGGCGACTCAAACCGCGCGTTTATTTAAACCTGCGAAATCATCTGGTACTGCAGCACGCTTATCGCCTCAGACAGGCAAAAATGTATTTGATCTGACGTTATCGGATGAACAACAGATGACTCGTGACTCATTGTCACGCTTTGCCAAAGAAGTCATTCGCCCAGCAGCCCATGCTGCAGATGAGGCTCATGCAATTCCTTCAGTGTTACAAGCGCAGGCTCATGAATTGGGTCTGATCTATTATGCTGTTCCTGAAGCACTGGGTGGAGCCGCGACTGAGAACAGTCTGGTTACCCAAATGTTGGCATTGGAGGACTTAGGTCATGGCGACTTTTCATTAGCAGCGGCGATTTATGCCTCCGTTACCCATGTCACCTAAGTTTTCCTCCACGCTGCGCGATGTCAATTTTGCCAAGACCTTAAAAGATCGTGTTCGATTGCTGTCCTCCTTGCGCCCCAAAGATATTCTCCCATTGGAACCCTCCATTACCGAATTTTCAGTCGGTGAAACGATGGGACAAAGCTGTGAAAAGATGGTTAAAAAATGGGGCGTTAGTCGGGCTGAGCAAGATGATCTCGCCTATGCGTCACATCATAATGCGGCACGCGCATGGCAAGCGGGTTATCTGGATGATCAGGTGATGACCATGTCTTTGCCGACAGGAAAAACCTTGAAGGATGATAATCTCGTCCGCAAAAATCCTGAACGCAGTGCGTATGACAAATTAAAACCATGTTTTGATTTCTCAGGTGCGGGCACGGTGACCGCAGGCAATGCGAGCTCACTGACAGATGGTGCTTCCGCTGTACTCTTGATGAGTGAAGCGAAAGCAAAAGAGCTGGGTTATGAGCCGATTGGCTATATTCGTTCTTTTGCATTTGCCGCCAAGACACCTAAAGATGATTTACTCATGGGGCCAGTGCTTGCTGCGCCAATCGCTTTAGAGCGTGCAGGCCTGACTTTGCAGGAAATGAGTTTGGTGGACATGCACGAAGCCTTTGCGGGTCAGCTTGCTTGTAATTTACGTGGACTGGAGTCGTTGGACTATGCCAAAACGACCTTGAATCGAACGAAAGCCGTGGGCGAAGTTGATCGAAATATATTAAATGTGAACGGTGGTTCAATTGCCTTTGGTCATCCGTTTGGTGCGACGGGTGCGCGTGTGGTGAGTCAGGTTTTATACGAGCTCAAACGTCGTGGCGGTGGAGTCGCACTTACGACGGCATGTGCGGCGGGTGGGATCGGTGCCGCAATGGTTGTCGAGTCTGAGTGATGCAAAAAGTTCGCGTAGGTTAGGTTCTATCCCTGCACTGTCCAGTTTTTAGTTCAGTTGCTGGGGTAGAACTTCAGCCTACGCTTGCTTTATGGTTTTCAGCCCATACGACGCCATCACTACAATGAAGAATGACAACGTTACATCATTGATTTCGTTTTACCTCATACTGTAGGCACACCACACCTGAGGCGAAAGTATGACTTTTCATCAGCGTGAGTGCGGTTCGGTTCTGAATGTTTTGGAATAACGGAATACCTTGTCCTAGCAGAATCGGATTGACGAACAGCCAATACTCGTCGATGAGGTTTTCCGACATCAGCGCATGCGTGGCGGTGGGGCTGCCAAACACGAGAATCTCGCTGCCTGTGCTAT
>JASLFQ010000277.1 GCA_030150595.1 Aquirhabdus sp. | reverse complement strand
CGAAAGGTTATTTGTCTTTGCCAAATCAACCAGTGAGTCTGCATTTGCAGCTTGTTCATTGATTTGACTTTGGGCATCACTATAAGCCGCATCCAGTTTTGCTTGATGAGCCTCAATCATTAATTGTGCTTTAACGCTATCAAATGTAGGCACATCTGCTTTTTTAATTTCCAGCAATTTGATCAAATGATACCCAAACTGAGTTTTAATCGGTTCGGAGACCTGATTTGGTTGCAGAGCATAAAGTGCTTTATCAAACTCTGGCACATACACGCCATGCCCAGCAAAGCCTAAGTCGCCGTTATTCACTGCAGAGCCTTGGTCATCAGAATTTGCTTTCGCTAATGTACCAAAATCAGCGCCTGCTTTAATTTGGGCGGCTAGACTTTCAATTTTCTTTTTCGCCGCCGCATCACCGATCTTATCAGCAGAGACCAAAATGTGCTGTGCATGACGTTGTTCATTACCTGCTGCGGCCTGAACCAGCGCTTGGTAGCGTGTCTGCAAGTCTGCATCAGTCACTTTAACTTGACTGTCTAACGAACTACTATCGAGTGTCACATAGTCGAGATTCACTTGCTCTAAGCTATTCAGATGCGCTTTATTTGCATTGTAATAGTTGCTGATTTGCGCATCTGAGACTGTAACTTGTGCCAAATAAGGTGCAGCTAAAACTGTTGCAAGCTGTACATCTCTTTTCTCTGTTTGCAACTTCATGATGCGATCAACTTCAGAGCCACCCGCGATGCTTGTATTGGAAATACCTTGCGCCATTAAGCTCAATGAAGTTTGATCACGAACCATCTTGAATAAAGTAACTCGATCTTGACCACTATTTTTAAGATAAGCTTGGAATAGGTCATCGGAGAATTTACCATCTTTTTGAAATGATGGTTCTTTGTGTAATAACTCAACAATCTGGTTATCAGTCATACTAAAACCAAGTCGATGCGCTTGGTTTAAAAGTACACTTTGAGCAATCAGATTGTCTAACACTTGCTGATTAAGCACAGTGTTGTCAATCAAATCTGGATTTCCACCCACTTTAGGCAAAAGCGTTTTACGCTGTGCATCAACACGCTGATCCAACTCTCGGCGAGAAATATCTTGTTTATCTACCGTTGCAGCAACATCACTATGAGTGCCACCATTAAAGTAACTTTCGACCCCAAATAATACGAATGGTAACGCTAAAATTACCATGAGCACTTTGCCCAACCAACCTCGTACCAGTGTTCTAAAGCCTTCCATAAATCATATTTCCAGTTCAAGCAGGCAGTTTTAAATGAAAAACGCGCCACAGGGCGCGCCTCTTGAAACATCACAACATTAAGATTTTATCTCATATCGTGATGTTTCATAACATAATAGTT
The DNA here is from genome assembly GCA_030150595.1 of Aquirhabdus sp. Classification (GTDB taxonomy): domain Bacteria; phylum Pseudomonadota; class Gammaproteobacteria; order Pseudomonadales; family Moraxellaceae; genus Aquirhabdus. The sequence goes on along the minus strand of JASLFQ010000277.1, from coordinate 3,569 downwards.
TTAAGCAACGATGTCTTTCAGACCTTTACCAGCCTTAAAGCCTGGTACTTTGCTTGCAGCAATTTGAATTGCAGCGCCAGTCTTTGGATTACGACCTGTACGTGCTGCGCGTTCTTTGACGCTAAATGTACCAAAGCCAACGAGCGTGACGGTATCACCGCTTTTTAGCGCTTCACCAACAGAAGCAATCACAGCATCCAGTGCTTGACCCGCATCAGTTTTAGAAAGAGACGCTTTAGAAGCAATAGCATCAATAAGCTCAGATTTGTTCATAACGGAATATCCTATAGGTTGTTAAAAATGTGTCCGACAAAAGACGTGCGACCTTTATATCAATGACTTCGAGGCTTGGCAAGCGATACATACGAAGAATACTAAAAATAATCATAATAAAAAGACATTAGATCTTCCATGTCCAATTTATTCGGCTTTTATTTTTTAGTACTTGATTCCTTTAATGACTTGATATCCAAAGTTAATTCTTCAACTTGAGCACTTAAATGATGAATTAATGCCGTTAATTCACCAATTTCGCGATGAGATGCAATTCCTAAACGACCAATTGCTTGACTAATGCTGTCATCTAATGCTTTTTCAACTTTGTTGCGAGTTCCAGTGACACGTTCAGTCACTTTTTCACGCACTTCCTCAACCGCACCTGACGTCGTATCGACGATTCCAGTCGTTTTAGACTCAAGTTCCTCACCAACTTTCACGAGAGAATCAAAAAGTCGAGTTCCCTCTTCTTCAGCGCGCGAAAAAGCACCTAATCCCGCAAGCCAAATTTGCTGAGTATATTTACGAAAATCTAAACCACCCTTACGGCGAGGTTCATCTTGGTTAGATTGATCAGGTGATGTCATATTCGCCTCGGGTTCGGTATGCTTACTTGCCGGGATATTGGAAGTGTGATGCTTCATTACAAATCGTTCCTTCATATGAATCATCCAAAGATGACACATATTATTTTTTTACCTGAATTAAGTTGGCATGAGCAATGACGGATTCGTCATCGCAAATTCATTTTATTACGTGCTGGACGTAATGTATTGTCAATGATTGTAGCATAGCAGATCACAATGACTTTCACGACTTACGCCAAGGTCATTTTTTATAAAAAAACACGACTGTGACAAATTGATTGCAAATTCCAAAACTCAGAATGTTTCAAAAATGGAATGAGTGTGTTAACTTCCACGAGCGCTTTAAAAATTACGGCAATGCTCAAATTAGCATGTACTTAGTAATAAATGTATGACGAGATATAACAAACAATAGGTTTTTATAAGTTAATGAACTTGTAGGCTGTTTGATTTTGTGGATGGAGCTGAATGTTCATGGAAGATCGGTCTGAGCACCTAAATTTTGCAAGTGTCGTGCAATCGGTTGCGCTGATCATATTAGAAGCTTTTTTGACTTTCCTATTACAATCAGATCGTCAATCTAAAAAACTGGCACAACATCTCATTCAACAACAAGCTTTAGTTGAGCTAAGGACGTCATTTCCTTCGTCGGTGATATTTGTCACATTTACATCTCGTGGTGTGCTACTAGATGCAAAAAGACCAGAACGTCACATTGATGCAGTCATCATGGCAACATTCAAAGATTTGGTTCACGGTTTTTTTACTGCGCCTGCCACATCGCTTCGAAGAATACAAATCGATGGGCCTATTGAATTAATTGAGGAATTGAGGATACTCATGAGTAGCTTTAACTTACAAAAGATTATTAATCATTGGCTTGAGTCTGATTGGTTTAAATCGATATTAGTGCCAACTAAAACTGTGGATGAAGATGGTGAACCCAGTTCTGGACGTTCTTCGCGTAGTCAGCGTGCTTTAATCAAAAAATTAAACGAGCAACAACTGCTCGTCGATCAAATGAACTTACAGGCCAAAGAACAACTCTATGTGATTAACCAGCTTCATAGGCGCATGAAAATATTAACGACAGTCGGTTTAGCATTGTTGACATGTCTAGTAATAGGCTTAATTGCGACATTAATCCACTTCTGGCATTAAAGCCTGCTAGACAGTTTTTTTGCAGGGCTACACATACCCCGCGGTTATATTTTTAATAGCCTTCAGGACGTTCAAGCGGCAATTTTTGCCCAATCGCTTTTTCTAAATCTGCTAATAAAAACGAATCATCCTCACAAGCAAAACTAATACTCACACCAGATGCACCTGCGCGGCCTGTACGCCCAATTCGATGTACATAGTCATCCGCTTGTTCGGGTAAAGTATAGTTAATCACATGACTCACATTATCCACGTGAATTCCACGACCTGCGACATCCGTTGCAATCATGATTTGCGTCTTACCTGACTTAAACTGATCCAGCATCTTAATTCGCTTGTCTTGAGGAATCTCACCCGACAGCATCCCCACTTTGTAACCTTGCGTTTTTAAGCGATCATATAACTTACGAACCTGATCACGACGATTCGCAAAGATCATGACTTTTTCAATCGTTTCTGACTCTAATAACTCTTTGAGTAGACGCTCTTTATCACGGCGACCTACAATAAAAACACGTTGATGAACACGATCACTGGTCTTTTGTTCTGGTTCGATCTCTACAGTCACAGGCTCAAATAGCCATTGCTGCGCTAAATTTAATACATCGTAGCTAAACGTTGCGGAAAACATGAGTGTCTGCCGATCTGCTTTCGGTGGAGCAAGTCGCACGATACGTTTGACCGATGGAATAAACCCCATATCTAGCAAGCGATCAGCTTCATCAATCACAAGGAACTCAAGGCGATCAAGCCAAACTTCTTTTTGTTCTAAAAAATCAATCAATCGGCCTGGCGTCGCCACCATAATATCGACAAAACGCTTATCTAATGCTTTACGCTGTTTATCGTAATCAACGCCACCTAACAAGGTAACCACATTCAATTTTGTATGTTTTAAGAGCTCAATTGCATCGCTTTCAATTTGCAAAGCCAATTCACGGGTTGGTGCAAGGATCAATGCACGCGGTTCACCACGGAAACGCTCATCGCTTACCGGATTATTCAGTAAGTCGTTAATGATACTAATCAAGAAAGCTGCTGTTTTCCCTGTCCCTGTTTGAGCACGACCAATGGCATCATGTCCCGCGAGCGTAAATCGCAGCACTTGCTCTTGTATTGGAGTCATCTTCGTAAAGCCGAGACTCGTAATTCCCTTCTGTAAATCAGGATGCAACGCGACTGAGTCGAAACTCGAACTCATTATGTTTGATACTCCAATACATCGTTAAAAATACTCAACGGCCTAAGCCGAAATCTTTCAAACTACAGCATAATCATAGTCATGATCCAAAGCCATGACTAAAAATAAAATATTAAGCAAATAAAAAACCGAAGTATGGCGAGCCAAACTTCGGTTCATTGACATACTCACAAGCAAGCATTACCTAAAGCACTGCAAGTCTGTAAGCATGTCTTGATTAATCGGTATTTGTTAATAAAAACAAATACACAGATCATCAATTAGTCAACTGCGCGAACTTCTTCAGCTTGAAAGCCCTTTTGGCCTTTCACAACTGTGAACTCAACGCGCTGGCCGTCACGCAG
>JASLFQ010000194.1 GCA_030150595.1 Aquirhabdus sp. | reverse complement strand
GTGAATGATTGGGCAGCGTGTTTGCTAGAAGTTGACGGCGTTGAGGATATTGTGGTTTTGCTCGAACAGCATGTGGCGTATTTGAAGGTTGATAAGCGGAAACTCAATGAATATGCCCGCCAGCAATTGTCTGATTTGACGGGACAGGAATTAGCTTTTTGAGTTGGTAGTGCATTGTAGATAGGGCAGGTTTGGAACCTGCCCCTACGGTTGAATAGAATGTGTAGTGCTGTAGGGGTGGGTTCTAAACCCATCCTATTAATTTTATTAAATGAATATAGTATTAATTTATGACTGAATCTTCGCAAGATCTTCAAGAAAACCCATTAGACAGCAAAGCTGCAACGCTCGCCCGTGTTCAACTCGAAGAGGGCTGGAAAGCAGCTTTAGCTGATGCGCTCACAAGCGAGTCGATGAATAGCTTACGTCAATTTCTGACTGAGCAAAAAAAGCAAAATCTTACGATTTATCCGCCAAATAATTTGATCTTTAATGCGTTTAATACAACGCCGTTGAATCAAGTGAAAGTCGTGATTCTTGGACAAGATCCTTATCATGGCGCACGTCAAGCCAATGGTTTGTCATTTTCGGTGCAGCGTAGTATTCCGATTCCGCCATCATTGCGAAATATTTTGCATGAGTTGTCAACGGATACGGGCATTAAGCCTGCAGGTCACGGTGATCTGACTGCGTGGGCGCAACAAGGCGTGCTGCTATTAAATAGTGTGATGACTGTGATCGAAGGTCAACCAACAAGCCATCAAGGTCGCGGTTGGGAGGATTTTACTGATCAAGTGATTGATGTGGTGAATGATCATACCGAACACACAGTCTTTATTCTTTGGGGCGCTTATGCACAGAAGAAAGGTAAGCGCATCGATAGCGAACGTCATTTGGTTTTGACGGCTGCACATCCTTCTCCGCTTGCGGCTAATCGTGGTGGTTTTTTTGGTTCACGTCCTTTTTCTAAAGCAAATCAATACTTGGTTCAATATGGAAAAGCACCGATTAATTGGCAATTAAATTAGTTGCATGTAACGAAAAATAGAAATAAATAGGATCATCAAATGACGAAGCTTTACATCACAGATCGTCCTGATCTTATTATTGAGCGTGCAGGTAATGGATGGACTATTGTTCGTCTGAATCGTCCAAAATCATTGCATGCGTTGGATGAATCGCTTGCGCGTTCGATCTTTGAAGTGGTGATTCAGCTTGCAGATGATGATGAAACGCTGGCAATTTGGATGGATAGTTCGACGCCGAAAGCGTTTTGTGCGGGCGGTGATGTACGTCAATTACGTCAGATGACGCTCGATGGTAATGCCAGAGGCGCGGATGTCTTTTTCAGAGAGGAATATGCGGCTGATTTGATGTTGCATCAATACAGCAAACCGATTGTAGTGTGGGGCGAAGGTTATGTGATGGGCGGCGGTATGGGATTGATGATGGGCGCGCCGTTTCGTTTAGTGACGCCAACATCGAAGCTGGCAATGCCTGAAATTAATATCGGTTTATTTCCAGATGTCGGTGGTACGCGATTCTTGGCGGAGCGCGGATTGATTGGTTTATTTCTCGGGTTGACAGGTGCGCTGGTGGATGCTGGTGATGCACATATGCTGAACTGGGCGACGCATATAAGCCATTTGAGCAAAGAAGATGTTTTGGCTAAGTTGGTCAGTTTAGATTGGAAGGCGCAAAGTTCGATTACTGGGCATTATCATTTGGTTGCTGATGCGTTGGCAGCGATTCACCGTCCTGTAGGCGGCGACGTTTTGAAAAGTAGTTTGGATGAGATCGGTCGCGTGTGTCGCGGTGTGGATTTCCTTGAGGATTACAACGCGATTATTGCGCTATCTGAGATCACCAGCAATTTGTGGCTTAAGCAAGCTGCCGATAATTTGAAGAATGGTTCACCGTCTACTGCTGCATTGACATGGTTGTTATGGCAATGGGCGAGTGCAAAAGATCGTCCGTGGGCGCAAGTTTTCGCACTTGAAATTCAGTTGGCAGAATGGAAGATTCGTCATCCTGATTTTAATGAAGGCGTGCGTGCGCGTTTGGTGGATAAGGATAATAAGCCCGTTTGGCAAGTTCAGAAGGTTGAGTCGTTGGCACAGGCGTTAGGTGGCGTGCCGAGTGGAGATGATGAGAGCTGGCGTGAAATTTTGAAGAAGTTTGGGGTGCTAAGTTAATCGTTGTTGGATTTTTCAATAGTATAAATGCGTCTTAGGGATAAGAATTATGCGTAAATATTTACTGCCCGTTTTGATCGCGATTTTTGTAAGTCGATTGGCTTTTGGTGATACACCTGATTTGAAATCTGCTGAACAGGTTGCAAAAAAATATATGCAGCTAACAGTTTCTGGAGATTCTCAGGGTGCTGTTAAGCTGATTGATCCAGAGTCGATGAATCAAGCGAGACCAGCAATTATTGCATCGATTCAAGATGTCGTACAATCTTCTGATCCTGAAGTTGTTAAACAAATGGGTATCCCTTCCTCTACAGAACAGTTAGAGAAACTTTCTCCGCAAGATCTTTATCTAGCAGTAATGAAAATGGAGGATTACATCTTGCAGAAGTCTGTACAGCAAAATCCGCAGATGAAAGCGCGTTTGGATAGTTTAAAATCTATTTCAAACTCGGCAGAAGTCATTGATTCAAAAATGCTTCCAGATGGTAATGCCCAAGTTGATATTCAGATATTAGATCCATTGACGCATCACACTGAAAATATGCCATGTGTACTTAAACTTTATGGTT
>JASLFQ010000183.1 GCA_030150595.1 Aquirhabdus sp. | reverse complement strand
ATCCGAAACACTTGTATTTGCTGAGTGCGCCAGATACTGATCCTGATGGCAATCCTGCGTTACTCAAGTTTAGCCGTAAGACTGCTAGTCAATATGTCGCTTCCGAACATGATGGCAAACCAACGAAGTGGTCAATGGTGTATACAGATGGCAAGTGGGTTGATGCCTAATCTGCTTCGATAAATAGCATTGATTGTCGTTTGATTTTTCATGTACCGCCACCATGTATTGGGAGGCGGTACATTGTTTTTATGGAATCGTTTTTTGTGTTGCTTTGATTTAGTCCCTTAATTGTTTGGAAGTGCTTATGTCTCGCGTCGCTCGCTATCATGCTGACCGTACCAATCAGAAACTCTATTTTGCACGTTTGTCTGTCTTGCAAGCTGACAAAGCTGAGAACCCGCAAATTGCACAGGCTTCGCGCGAAGCGGCAGTATTCCATTTGCACGGATCGGTGTTGGCATTCCTGCAAGAGTTAGTCCGTTATTACAAACTGAGTGATCGTCATCCGACTTTTGCCAGTGTCAAAGAAAAGATGGCGTTACGCGGACAGGTTTCACCTGAAATCACGATTATGGAGCGACTAGCACAATCAGGTTTTATCGCTGAATTGAACCGTGCATTCGCATCCTGCACTTATGCGCCAGAACCACCAGAGCCAACATTTGATGATGAGCACTCTTCATCCAATCTCATTATCAAGGTCACGCATAGCCCATTATCGTGGCTGCCAGATATTCAGATTTTGCGTGAATGGCATCGTGAGTTAGTGAAACTAATCGAGGGTTTCCGCAACGAAATGGTCGAATTCTAGTTTTTTGCCATTTTTTTGACAAATATCTGTAAATAATTCGTAAAAAAGTCATATTACCTCTTGAATTATCCTGAAAATATCTGCATTGTTGCGTTACATGTAAACCAACCTGAATTTTAGAGAATGTTTTAGGTAACACGTCAGGGAAGTTTAAAAACAAAGATTCGGCTTGTACCGAAAAGTAACGTAATGAGGTGCAGATATGACTGCTATTCGTAAAACTGAAATGTTTATGCCAAGCGAAACCGTACTAGAATTGGTGCAGTTACAAGCTGGTGTGATTGCATTGCGTTCTGCTGATTTTGCAGAAGAAGATGCGACTTCGGACGATGTTGCTGTTGATCTGTTGGCGTTATCGCCTGAAGGTGGGATGAGTGCAGATCGTGCAGAATCCTCAAAAGAACCTCTGGTCACGATTAAGTTTTCTGATGAAATTCAAGCTGCATTGGGTGATGCGTTACAGGGCATTGGTCAGCAAATGATTCAGGCAGCGCTATCGGCGTTGATGGAACAACAATCTGCAAAATGGCATGCACAAGTCATGGATGAGTGCCCAGCGCATTACAGTTAATCTTGCTGCCATATCTGAAATATTCATAAAAAACGACACCATATTGAGTGTCGTTTTTTTATTTTAATCACATACTACAGAACACTGAGCCTGTCGAAGTGTATTCTCTGTGCCGCCGTTCATTTCGACAGGCTCAATGAGCTATTTTTATATCAATGGTGACTTGCTGTTTCATGCAACGACTTCACTGGAAATTCCTTCCCAAGTCGATTGAACACATGCTCTGTCATCGTATCAGCCAGAGTTTGTTTGGACATAAAGACCTTGCCAATATTTTCTTGTTCAAGTAACTCGGCTTCGGCAAGGCTTTCAGTGCAAATCACAGCTTCGATTTTTGGATTTAATATTCGTGAAATTTCAACCATACGACGTACATCAAACACATCAGCTGTGGACACGACAAGTAGACTTGCCTGAGCAATATGCGCTTGAATAAGCACGGCAGGTTCACAGGCATCTCCCGAAACGGCAGGAATATTTTGTGCTCGGAGCGATTCAATGATGTCTCGATTTTCATCGACAACAACGTAACGGATATTTTGCTCTTTAAACGTTTGTGCAATTCTTCGTCCAACTGCGCCATGTCCAATCAGCACGACTTGACCATCCAAATATTCGTTATCGACACTCATCGGCAGCATGGCGAGCGGATCGCTGCTACGCTCCAATAAACGCGCCAAATGCGAACGTTGGCGAATCCAGCGCTGTGCAGGCTCAATCGCCGCAAAAATCGCCGCATTTAAGCTAATAGAGATCAGTGCGCCAGCAAGAATTAGGTTCTGAGCATCGAATGTTAATAACTTGAGAGAAAGCCCGACGCTTGCCAAAATAAACGAGAACTCGCCGATTTGGGCAAGGCTTGCGCCTAGTGTGAGTGCGGTATTGATTGGATAACGGAAAAACAGCACCAAACCCATAGCCGTTAGCGGATTTGCGATGGTAATGACGGCGACAACACCGAGCACTTGAAACGGGTGCTGCAGTAATATGTCAGGGTTAAATAACATGCCGACTGAAACAAAAAATAAGATCGAGAACACTTCGCGGATTGGCAATGTTTCGGTTTCGGCACGATGACTAAAGTCGGATTCACGCACGACCATCCCTGCAAAGAATGCTCCTAGTGAGAAAGACACGCCAAAAAGGATGTAGGAGCCGTAGGCAATGGTGACGGCAGCAGCAACGACTGACAGCGTAAATAACTCACGCGAGCCAGTACGTGACACGAGCAACAAGAATCTTGGAAAAACACGCCGCCCAACGATTAGCATGAGGGCAATAAAGGTGGAGACTTTGGCAAGGGTAATGCCAACGGTCAGCCAGAGGCTATTGATTGGTAGATCGAAATTTGTGCCATGAGTTTGAGGTGATTCACCGCCCAACATCACTGCCATAGGCGGCAATAGAACCAAGACCAAGACCATCACCAAATCTTGAACCACGAGCCAACCCACGGCAATTCTGCCATTGACCGAATTCAGTAATCCATGGGATTCAAGCGCGCGTAATAGAACAACCGTGCTGGCGACGGATAAACACAGCCCAAAGACCAGCCCAGAACCGAATTTCCAGCCCCATAGCGAAGCTAAACCGATTCCCACGAGGGTGGCGACAGCCGTTTGCAGAATTGCGCCAGGAATCGCAATTCTGCGTACTGCGAGTAAGTCGGCAATCGAAAAGTGCATCCCTACACCAAACATCAAAAACATGACGCCGAGTTCAGCTAACTGATTCGCAATATGCATATCGGCAGTCATGCCAGCGGTATTTGGACTAATAAAAATACCCGCAACGAGGTAGCCAACCAGAGGAGGTAAACGCAAACGCGCCGCAATAAAGCCGAACAAAAGCGCGAGACCAAAGCCCATTGCTAAGAGAATAATCAGGCTAGCGTCATGCGTCATGTGGGACTCCAATAAGCGAAACAATCGTAAAGTGTGATTGAATCAAATAAGATCTTAATTTTTACGTAGATATCGTTTTGATTATCGTAATGAATGTAACGTGTAGTGGAATAAAAGTGCTACTGAATAATATAACAAAATTTAGGGTGTAATTGATGGTAATACATGTGTTTTTACAGTTGCTTATTCCATGATGAGTTTTTGTTGGTTAAGGATAAAAATATAAAGCGATAGTGTGAGTTTCCAAGAGAAAAGATTTGTTATGTTAGGGATAGAGAAAAGGATTTTTAGAGTATTAAGATGAGTATGAAAATATTAAAAATGGCCGCGCATAAAACTTATCGCACAGGTTTGTTGTGGTTACTTTTGCTGACTTCATCGATGAGTCATGCTGTGACGTATTTTGAGCAGTGTGATAGTGCACTTAAGAAGCCATCATTTCATTTGTTGGCGCATTATTTAGATGCACATAATGGATTATTGGATCAGGATGATGACGAATCGCAACCAGATGTATGCTTTCAATTGAATAATCATGAGTTCTTGGTGATAGCCGCTACGCTTGGTAGAAGTAGTAATTATTCAGATGGTACGTATCTGTGTGACTTTAATCAAAAGCAGCGGGCGAGTCGAGGTCGTGATAGTCAGCGGCAATGTGAATCAAGTGATGCTACTAGCGGATTAGGACAGCCTAGTGTGGTGAGTGAGTTTGATGATGGTATGGGTAAGCATTTCGTGTTGTTTGAATCTGAGACGGTAGAGTCACGTTCGATCATTGCTCAGAGCTATGCAGTATTTCACTTAACTAAGCCCAGTAAGGCTACGTATAGTTTGCCATTTTCTACGCAGCACTTAGTTCACGCAGAGAATTACGGCTTAGATTATGGGGATGATTTAAAGAATACTCCAAATGATGGTTTATGTCCGCTAATCGGTTCTGATTCAAATAATGGCCAACAAGATAATATCGACGAGTATGTAATCGGTCAGGATACAGCGGGTCATGCGGATTTGAAATTTAATATCACACAGGAAGATTGTCATACCCATAAAATCAAGCAGTACACTCGTGAGTTTGTTTTCAAGCAGGGCAAGTTTCAGGAAGTGAAAGCAGGATCAGTTAAAATCAATAAGCA
>JASLFQ010000112.1 GCA_030150595.1 Aquirhabdus sp. | reverse complement strand
GCTCAATAAAAATCTGATGGCTATCTTTATCCGCAAAACGATGAATTTTATCTTCAATCGACGGGCAATAACGTGGCCCTACACCTTCGATCACACCCGTATACATCGGCGAACGATCCAAGCCGCTACGAATAATGTCATGTGTTGCAAGGTTAGTATGTGTCATCCAGCAATTGACTTGTCGCGGATGCATCGACACATCGCCCATAAATGACATCACAGGCATCGGCGTATCGCCCGGCTGTGGAATCATCACCGAAAAATCAACACTCTTGGCATCAATACGCGGCGGCGTACCTGTCTTTAAACGACCCACTGGCAATTTCAATTCACGCAAACGATCAGCCAATGCAATCGACGGCGGATCACCTGCACGACCACCACGTGACTGCTGCATACCGATATGAATAATCCCGCCCAAGAACGTCCCGCTGGTCAAGACCACCGTGCGTGCGTCAAAGTGAATACCGCTCTGAGTAACAACGCCTTTCACGGTATCGCCTTCAACAATCAAGTCATCAGCGGCTTGTTGGAAAATATCGAGGTTCGGTTGGTTCTCCAACATCGAACGAATCGCAGCTTTATACAAAATACGGTCAGCTTGCGCGCGCGTTGCACGAACGGCTGCGCCTTTTCGGCTATTTAGAACGCGAAATTGAATACCCGCATGATCTGTTGCCAGTGCCATCGCACCGCCCATTGCATCAATCTCACGCACCAGATGCGACTTACCAATCCCACCAATCGCAGGGTTACAGCTCATTTGTCCGAGCGTTTCGATATTATGGGTCAAAAGTAAGGTTTGACGTCCCATGCGTGCTGCAGCAAGCGCAGCTTCAGTACCCGCGTGTCCACCGCCAATGACGATGACATCGTATGATTTTGGGTAGCGCATGGTAGTAACCTCTAGAATCGAAATAAGATAAACAATGAACTGCAGTGTGCAACAGTAATATTTTGCAAATAGCACCGCATATTATAGCAAATAATTAACGACTCGGCTTGGTGGAAAAGTAACCGCGTAGAATCCATTGAAAACACTACAGCTTATATATCGCAGCGCATAAACCATGCTCAGAATTCCACTTTTCCACGTAAAAATGCTAATGACAACACGCCAACAATTAAGCGCTAAAAACTGATAAAAACTCAGTTATATTCTGATTGATGTCAAAATTTTGTAGTGTATATTCGGCATACTAGCTATGACAAATTTATTGTATTTACACTATTTTGGAGTAACTCATATTAAACGCTTGATCATCGCCGTAGCCACTGTTTGCGCTCTGATGAATTACACTAATGCCCGCGCTCAATGCACGAACAATCCCCCGACTTCATCGAATGCGACCTTTCCCACTTCGATGACTGGCAAGCTTGTTTATCATACCTATATCAACTATGGCGATGGCTCTAGCCAGTTGTGGGTGTATGACTTCGCAGCACATAGCCTCAAGCAAATCAGTAATTCAAAATGGGGAATCAAAGACCCCATGAATGCAGTGTGGTCACCTGATGGCAACTGGCTCCTCTTCATGGGCGTGCAAAATAATGCGTGGAATATCTTTGCATGGCCGACCAATAACAGCCACATTCCCTATAATTTGACTCATTCTACGGGAGCAACCCGCAACGAAGATCCGAAATTCTCGGCAGATGGATCTTCTATTGTCTATAAGCAAAATCTCGCTAATGACGTCTCTGCCTCATTTAGCGTAATCGTCGGCACCCCTTATCTCGGCTCACCGACCAATTTGACCAACAACACATCAGAAGATTCAATGCCTTTCTTGACACCAGACAAGAATAACCTGCTCTTTGCCGAAGGTACGGGTTCGAATATGCAGGTGTACTACGAAACACTGTCGACTGGCGTCACACAGCAATTTGCAAGCCAAGGCTATTACCCCATTGTTCGAAGCGACTCGACGGTCTTCTATGCGGATACAACCACTGGTGAAGATCAAACGACCTACAAAATAAACCCAACTGACCCACCGATCCAAGCCAACTTTAATGACTGCCTCAGCAGTAATTCAGACGCTTGGCCAGTCAATAACTCTTCTTTGGTGTTCTTTGCTGGGACAGAGTATGGCAACTATCAGCTTTTTCTTGGGGATTTATCTACAGGAGCCAGATGGAGCCTATCCAGCTTTGGCATCAATGGAAACTCTGCACGTTCTTATTTAGGTGCTTCTTACTATTCCGCTGGAAATTAATTCAGCGTGATGGTTTTATCATTTTTTAATGAAAATCAGCTTTCAATCTATTTCTTAATATTTTGGTGGTAAATGAAATATTGAAAGCTAATTGACCATACTAGATGTTTAACTGCATCGCCCCGCTGCTCAATACCAGAGTGGCTTCAATTGCAGGCAATGGCTTGCTCACCAAATAGCCTTGCAAAACATCACAACCTTCGTCACGCAAGTAACGCGCCTGCTCTAAAGTTTCGACACCCTCCGCAACGACCTCCATTTTCAAAGCATGGCTCATCGCTAAAATTGCCAGCACGATAGCTTTTTGCTCAGGATTATTAATCATTTGAATAACAAATGACCGATCTATTTTAATGACATCAATGGGATAAAGACCAAGATAAGACAATGATGAGTAGCCAGTGCCGAAATCATCCAGTGCGATAGTCACTTGACGACTGCGTATCTCTTGCAAGATATGTCGCACTTTTTCTCGCTCATCCATGAGCAAGCTTTCAGTAATTTCTAGCTCTAAGCGCATCGGCGCGATCTGATATTTGGTCAAAATACGATCCAACGTTGCCAGAAAATTGCCTCGTTGCAACTGCTGCGCCGACACATTAACCGACACTTTTAGATCATCAAATCCTGCTTCAGCCCATGCTTTGATCTGAGCACAAGCCTGATCCAGCACAAACTCACCTAATCGCCCGATCATGCCAATTTCTTCAGCTAATCCAATAAACTCTATCGGCGAAACAAGTCCTTTTTCAGGATGGTTCCAGCGTACCAATGCCTCAAATCCAACTATTTTTTGATCTTGGGCATGTAGTTTTGCTTGATAATAGACTTCAAACTGCGAAAGCGATATTGCTTTACGTAAAGCATTCTCTAAGGAAATACGCTCAAGCGGTCTAATTTCTTGTTGGGTTTCCGCAAGAATAATAGTATTCCCACCCAGTCGTTTAGCCTCTTTCAGTGCATTTTCCGCATGATAAAACAAGATATCGACCTGTTGACCATGTAATGGGAAAAGCGCGATACCAATAGATATGGTGACCGTAACTTCTTGGACATTGATATTGAACGGTGTATCAAACAACTGCTGGAGTTTCTGGCCGTATTCTTTTAATTTCTGTGGATCATTTTCTGGATATTCGAACAATATTCCAAAATCATCGCTTCCTAAATGCGCAATGATTCCAGAGCGAACTTCAAGACTCGTAAATCGCTCTGCTGCTTGTTTGAGGAGTTGGTCAGCACCTTTAGCACCCAGTAAATTATTGAGCAATCTAAATCGATCCAAATTAAGCAGCAACACAGCAAAGGAATACTGTTTTTCCACACACTGTAAAATAAACTGATGCAGGTGTTCTTTAAAGTATGTGCGATTGGGGAGATCAGTCAGAGAATCGTAATTAGCTAAATAAGACAAACGTTGCTCATTTCTCCGACGCTCAGTCAGGTCGCCAATAATGCCAATATAGTGCGTTTTGCGCTGTTGATTATCATACACCGTGTTCATGTGTAGCCAAGCGGGATACTCCTCACCATTTTTGCGCTGTGTCCAAAACTCTCCCTCAAATACTCCCGAAGTTTCTAAGGTTTGCGATAAACTTTGGGCCGCTTGTACCGCATTTGAGCTAAAACTGCGATTTCGATTCATAAACCGAGTGCCAATGAGCTCCTTCTTGGAAAATCCTGATATTTCCTCAAAATAAGGATTGATATTTTGCACTCGAAATTGGCTATCTAAAATAAATACCCCTTGCGCCACATGCTGAAATAACATGGCTGAGA
>JASLFQ010000095.1 GCA_030150595.1 Aquirhabdus sp. | reverse complement strand
CTTGATCCGCTATCCGCACTTTCAACAAGACTTAAACGCGCACCTTTAATCAAATTACTGGTGACTTTTAGACCATTGCGATCTGCAAGCTGACGCGGCGTTAATTTAAACTGTGCTGCAACATCCGTTAAAGTATCGCCTGCTTGCACGACATAACTAGTCGGTGCTGGCGTTTCAATGACTATTTTCTTCGCGCCATACAAATAAAGTGGAGTGCCTGTAATCAAGTTTGCATTAGCATCCATCTGATTCCATTTAGCAATTTCTCGCCAATTCAAACCAGCTTTGTTAGCCACACTATTTAATGTATCACCAGCTTTCACGATATAAATCGTACGCGTACCTTTCGGTTTGCTCGGCTCTCTGACATCCGCAACGACTTTGGTTTCAGCTGGAATCAACTTATGATCTTTGACATCAACTACCGTTGGCGACTTCAGATAAGGTTGCTCAAAACTAAGTTCTTTCGTTTCACCTTGTTTATCCAGAACTGTTTGCTGTGTTTGAATTGCCGTGAGTGGAATCTTGCCATCTAACGGATCAGTCACAGTTGTATTCGCAGGCGCAATCGATTTAATTTCTGAAACAACCGCTGTTTTTTCTGTTGGCGTCAATGCTGGTGTTGCAGCGTTGGTATTTGTATTTTTCTGATCAATACTCATTGCCACGACAGGCGTGATATTCGGTGACTGTGCAGGTGCGACAACAATTGGAGATTGAGTCACAGGTGCAATAGATGATGAAATATTGGTCGTCGAAACATTCGGATTTGCCGTTGCACTCAAGGCGGCAGCCGCTGGATGCGTGGTAATGCTCATTGTTGTCGCAGCAGTCGTTGAAACAATGGGTTGTACTGTTGTCTGTACCGCAGATGCTGTGATATTTCCCGCTGTACTTGCAGCTGCGCCTACACCTGAACCGACATTTGCCACAGCTTTCGCAATCCGCGCTTGTGATGGCACACTCGCTTGATTAGCCATAGCCGCTAACGCATTGGCGTCGGTTGGAATACCCTGACCATTACGAGCTGATTGACTTACATTTCCACTATTACTTGTACTTGTACCACCCATGATTGCGGCAGCTTGTAACGTCGTCACATCACTCGACCCACCTGACTGTCCACCAGATCGTGTAATCGTTTGTGTGATGGTCTGGGTAATCGGTTGCTGATTCATTGCCAGTAATCCGCCATTACTACTTGTGTAGCCGAATCTGCTCGAATCAACAATTGGTAATGCTTTGAGCTTACTATCAACTGACATTGATAAACTGGTCGGAATCAAAATACGGAATGGGCCAGTTGGCGCAGTAACGCCCTGCAAAAACGCAGGATTCAATTCAAAAATTTCTTTGCTGGTCAGACCTGTTGTACGAACAATTTGTTCCAAATCAACAGGACCGGACAATGTGACTGTACGAAAGTGAGGACGATTGGCAATATTCGGTAATTGCACACCGTACATTTCTGGATTTTTAACAATCTGCGCCACTGCAATAAAACGTGGCACGTAATTCATTGTTTCTTGAGGTAATTTTAATGACCAATAATCGGTCGGTAGACCTTGGGCAATATTACGATTAATCGCCTGTTGAATTCGACCGCCACCTGCATTGTAAGCAGCTAGTGCCAATTCCCATGAACCAAATTGTTGATACAAGCTCGTCAAGAAATCATAGGCAGCACGCGTCGACTCAACCACATCACGCCGACCATCATAATATTGATCCTGACGCAGACCGTAGAGTCGCCCAGTACTTGGAATAAACTGCCACATCCCTGCCGCAGAAGCATTACTGCTGGCAAATGGATCATATGAACTTTCAATCACAGGCAATAATGCTAATTCAGTTGGAATTCCACGACGTTCAGCTTCAGTCACTGTGTAATAAATATATCGACTCGCCCGTGCAGATAACCGATCCATATACGGTTGACGACTGACAAACCAATTGCGTTGTGCACTAATGCGCGGATTATCAACCGCTAAATTCATTCGGAACCCAACAGGAATACGCTTCCACAGATTACCGTAGCGCAAGACCGCCAAGCGATCGCCTTCCACCGCGTCCATATCTGTTGCTTGGAGCAAATCTTCCAGAGAATCTGCACTTTCCAAATCTAAATCGTCTTGAGTGCTCGTACCTTTTTGAATCGAATGGGATTTTTTACCATGTCCTTTATAATTATTGGTTTGCACAGGCGTCGTGCTACAGCCAGCCATAATCGTTGCAATTGCGAGGACCAATGCATGCGGCATATACCGAGGTAACATCGGACGCGGCAATACGCGATTACTCTCCGCAAGTTTCTCGGCAAGTTCCACACCAGTGTTTACTTGCACAGGCAACAAAAACGACGACATCATGTACTTTTTTCCAATTCAACGCATTTAGACTCTTAATTGTAGACTGATAGTGTGTCTACAACCAAGACTTCTGTACGGTTTGCTCGTAAGCGAATGTTGCTTTAACACACTAAATTACGCTTTTTTACAGCATACTCACACACGCATTGTGCACAGAATACGGCATAATGACCCTGCATTTTGATTAACAATATTGGATATTTTTATGAAACAGCCTGTCACCACCCAATCAAACACCCTATATGTCGATGGTGCTTGCCGTGGCAATCCTGGTAAAGGTGGCTGGGGTGTTTATATTGAATATGCCGATGGTCAAACTGCTGAATTTTGTGGCGGAGAAGCGCATACAACCAATAACCGCATGGAATTGATGGCTGCAATTGAAGGCTTAGCACGTACTGATGTAAGCATTCCCGCAACGGTCTGGACAGATTCAAGCTATGTACAAAAAGGCATTAGCGAATGGATCCATAACTGGAAAAAGAAAAATTGGCGTAAAAGTGATGGCGGTGCAGTCATTAACGCAGATCTTTGGCAAAAACTCGATCAACTCAGCCAAAATCGCAAAATCGATTGGCGCTGGATTAAAGGTCATGCAGGACATGCGGGCAATGAGAAAGCCGATCAATTGGCAAATCAAGGTCTAGAAACTCAAGGCGCATCAGCTGCTTTTGCGAACTCAACCAATAAATCTCAAACCATTGCTTCAACCATTACGCCAGCAGCGACAACATCTGCGACTAAAGTGGCTAAAAAAGAATCTGTCTCAGCTTCCACATCTTTAATGGACTTATTATTGCCGCCCGAAGATGCATTTGATTCTGATAGTGATACTGTAATTGAAACTGACCTTCAAGAGCCTGATTGGTTTGCCGCTGAAGAACAAGCTCAATATGAAGCTGAAGAAATCAATGACAGCATTGCCGAGTCACAAGTTGCAGATGAAGATGTACAACCGAATGAAGAAACTATTACGACGACTAATGATTCAGACCCAAAACCCCAAGGCATAGTCCGTACACATAACACGAAACACTTGGATGCATTCACCAGCAGCGGTAAGCGTCAACTGATTTTAGATACGGAAACCACAGGTTTTGATCCAAAGACTGGCGACCGTATCATTGAAATTGGTGTCATTGAAATGATTAATCGCAAACTGACGGGAAACTCATTGCACGTTTATCTCAATCCACTACGTCCTGTAGGTGATTCGCAAAATATTCACGGCTTAAGTGATGAATTCTTAAGTGATAAACCGCTATTTAAAGATATTGTCGATGAATTAGAAGCATTCTTGCATGGCGCGGAAATCATTGCCCATAACGCCAGCTTTGACATGAAGTTTCTCGAAGCCGAATTACAAATGGTTGGACGAGGTCCTCTCTCTGAAAAAGTAACTGTCACTGATACTCTAGCCATTGCTAAGCGTAAACACCCGGGCCAAAAGAATAATTTGGATGCGCTCGCAAAACGTTATGATGTTAAAGAGCGTGATCGCACATTCCACGGTGCATTGCTCGATGCGGAAATATTGGCAGACGTTTATTTGCAACTGACTGGTGGTCAAGTTACGCTGGATATGGACAATAGCGAGGACAATACGACCACCGCAGCACAGCGTAAGCTCATTAAGCGAAGTCTTCCAGTCATTCAAGCAAGTACCGCAGAAC
>JASLFQ010000077.1 GCA_030150595.1 Aquirhabdus sp. | reverse complement strand
CTGACATCTTCAGTGCCGCGACCTGACAAGTTGCCAGTACCGTGACCCGTTTTATCACCATCGGTTGCAGAACCAAATTTCACGCCTGATCGGGCTGATCCATTACCGCCTGTACCGCCACCGCCTGGGCCTAGCTTTACGTCAGGACGACCACCTTCAACACCGCCATGCTGTAAACCTCGACCTTCAACTGCTTTTGGATTAGAGCTTGTACCATTGGTCAAACTCCCAATCGCCGTACCCAAACCTGTTGCAGCAACGAGGCCTTGTGCACGTTTCTGTGCAGCTGCTTGGATCTCAGCAGGACTAGGACCCGTGTTATGAGACACAGCCGCGGGTGTATCACTTGGCAATGGAGTCGGATTCGGTGAAGTTGCTGCCTGTTTCGTAAGTCCTGCATCAGCCGTTGCGCGTGCTGGACGCACCGTTTGCACAGGCGGCTTATCAGGTGAACCCGCTTGACTCGGCGCTTGCGGCTTAGGCAAAGGATGATTTGGCGCAGCTGCACGCAACATGGCTTTTTCTGGCTCAGGCTTCGCACCACTTTCCTTCTTAGGTGGAGGTGGCGGCGGAGGTGGTGGCACAGGTTTAACCATTGGCGGAGCCAATTCCACTGGTGTAAGAACTGTACGTTGTGGAATGATCTTCGCAATCATTGGAACATTGATCAGTGGGATCACGACACAACAGGCAACCGCGATGACTCCAAAACCAACATCCGATTTACGGAATTGACCATAATCCCATGGCAACCAATTTTTTGCAGTCACATCAACTTCAGTATGCGGTGGGAGCATATCAGGCATATGATTCTGAATTGGGTTAGGCATTTTTCTTCGCCTCCTTATTCACCGCAAAAGCAATCCTGCCAAAATGCTGCTGACTACACACAATCATAATCTGATGCAAAATCGCATAGGGAATGTTTTGATCTGCCAGAATAATCACTGTGCGTTCTGGACTACCGTTAATCACCTGTGATGGTTTAAACCGCGCAGCTTGCTGCTGTAATACGCCCGCTAATGGACCAAAATCAATTTCTTTGTTTCCCGTTGCATTTGCAGTATTGCTAGGCACAAGAGTCTGTACGACTCTTTCATTGATACGAATTTCAGTCGGTGTTACAACCACAGTCAATGAAGACTCTGGCGGCACGTAGGAACTTGAAATCGGCAACGCCAATCCTTTAATAGAAGGAATCTGCGCTTCGCCCTGAAAACCCACCAACAAGAAACACACCAACAAGGTGAAAATATCA
Source organism: Aquirhabdus sp. (assembly GCA_030150595.1). Taxonomy (GTDB): domain Bacteria; phylum Pseudomonadota; class Gammaproteobacteria; order Pseudomonadales; family Moraxellaceae; genus Aquirhabdus. Next base: position 2,055 of record JASLFQ010000077.1, on the reverse strand, counting down.
ATCAATGAAGTCAATGTTAAATGCGCGGTACTATTGCGCCGTGCCATTCTGCGTTTATGGCGACGAATTTGAGATAGTTTCAAGGCGTCCCCTCCACACCAGCCAACTGCACATTCGGGAAAAGCGCATAGCTATTGCCTGTCTGCTTGCTTTCCACGATGCGAACGGCATCAATCGTGCTAATAATATCCTGATAAGTGACCGCCTCATCAATGCGTAAGGTTGCACTACTTACTGCGGGATATTGTTTTTTTACATCAACTAACGCTGCATTCAACTGCGCAAAATCATGACCTGAAATTTCCTTTATTTGTCCTTGTCCGCGATTATTAATCACGATTTTGTCTGGATACACGCCTATATCCAATGTCAGCGGCGGCTTGACAGCGGCGCTCGCACTTTGTGGCGCCCCATCGCCTGGCTGATCGACATTGAGCACATTCACTTGGGTAAACACAGCATTAATGAGCAATGATGGGATCATAATCACCATCAAGTTCATAAATGCCGTGAGATCCAGTTGAGCTTCGGTCTCTCGGTTACGACGACGCTTGCGAATCGACATACATACTCTCCCTTTAACGCACTATCGCCTGACTATCCCTAATGAGCCATACTGGCTCTCATGTGTCAGATACGATTAGCGAGTTGGCAACGTGCGACGGATCGAGTTTTGTACTTTCATCGCAATCATTTCTAAGCTTTCAATGACTTGCTGTGTGTAGCTTTGCAAATAAGTAAAAGCCAAAACCAGTGGAATCGCAGCGCCCAAACCAAATGCAGTCGTATTCATCGATACTGCAAGCGCAGCTGAAAGTAAATCACCTTTTTGCGCTGGATCAGCATTTGCAACAGATGCGAATGCCAAAATCAAACCATGTACCGTGCCCAAAAGTCCGAGCAATGTCGCAACGTTTGCTAACGTTGAAATGTAGCTAGTACGCGCCTCTAAACGAGGAATAACTTCAAGTAAGCCTTCTTCCAAGGCACCTTCAACATGATGCATATCTGCACCACTCGCCGCTGCACCTAAACCATAGTCAAGTACACGACCCGCTTCGCTGTCGTCATCTTTAACTGCATTAAACGCAGTTTCAATACGTCCAGCTTGCACATCAGGCTGAACACGAGCCCATACATCACGGCTACGTGAACGTGCTTTGCCCAATGCATAAATACGTTCAAAGAAAATCGCCATACCAACAATAAAGACAACCATGATGGGGTACATGAAAAAGCCACCCACGTGAATAAACTGAATAAATTCCATATCTGAAGCTCCTAGCTGTTCGTTTTTAAGATGATCCTTAAGAACATCTTGCAATGTTAAAATGTTGAGATAAAAAGCAATACTATTGTTCCATCTCATTGTTTGTTTCAATACCAAAATAATCCAAATATATTCAACCATATGAACCGAGTTATAAACTTCCAAATCACTTTTGATCAAGTGGTTCATTCAGAATCGAGGTGTAGCGAATTTCACTTGCCAATCGATCACGATCAGTCGGGGTCAATGAATCCTTCAGTGCAGAAAATTCCAATATATTTTTTGGAATAGCGCCCTCATCTTCTTTCCATGGCAAGATATTGGTCACCATCGGTAAATCAACTTTAGCCACAATATCCGTTTGACCTGCAACAGCGGAACTATTGCTCGCACTAGTTGACTTAGTTTTTGCCTTTTTGCTCAATTTCGTCTTCGTCGAAGTCGTAGCAGCCACCGTAGAATCATCAGACGATGGGGATGCATATGTAGCACTTGTGATTGCTGCAATACCCACACTCAGCATGGTCAATGCGCAAATCGTACGTAAATGAATCATCATTCCTCCTTCAAACCTTTAAAGTTGTTGTTTGGATAGTTGCCACTGCAACAACTTCTCGGTTACGGGGTTACTTTCTGGGGAAGTTTTAGAGCCACTCGGCGTATCGGTCGATGTAGGAGTAGCCACAGGTGTCGTACTTCCATTGTTAGGTTCCGCATTTTGCGGAGCAGCCAGTCCTGTGGCGTCTGCTGCTGGAACTGCTGCTGGAACTGCTGCTGGAACTGCT
>JASLFQ010000027.1 GCA_030150595.1 Aquirhabdus sp. | reverse complement strand
CAAAACTATATGCATGGAATGCACGCCTCAGATACTTTTATCGAACCATTTATATCACTGACATTCAGAAAAATCAGTAGCTGGTCATCAACATAAACGAACAAATCAATACAGACTGTCGTTAAGCTATTGTCTAATATTTAAACATAGCTTATGTTGATAGACTTAGGGAAGTGAGTTATTCATGGATGCCGTCAATTGGCCTCCAGAAACTCTTGAATAGCTTACATTCATGGATTGAACCAAATAAATACGGTACTGATGCGACGATATGAATAATCCAGCGCGTACACATGATGAGGTCACTGAAGAAGAACTATCAACTGCATTGCAGTCTAAAAATCGATTTCTCACTTTCCCTGCCAAACTCGAACAACTCTATCTTAATCTGCATATTCCACGCGCAATTCGACGCTTTCATGTCTTGCTGCCGATTATCATGTTTCTCTATGCAATTATTATCTCAGGGATTATTGGCTCTATTCCAAAGCAGAGCCTCACACTCTGGCTTACGATTGTCGTCTCAATCACGGTAACAATCCTCTTTACGATGGCACTTTCATTTTTTACAAGTTTTAATCGTTGGTTTAATTGGTATGGCGTTTTCGGCAGCTCGGTCGTCATTGCTGCAACCATTATCATTACTAATCTATTTCCCCTAGGTCAGAATTCAACCCTATTGTATGCAGGCATCATCTTTGCCGTACTGATTGTTTATACTTGTGTGGGGATGACTTTTCGTTGGGGGCTTACGGCGAATCTACTGGGTGGTTTATCTGCCATTGTCATGATGAATTTTACAAATATTCTCGTGAATTGGTCACTCCTGAATCGGATCTATATTTGCTCCAGCATCTTAGGGCTAGGACTAAGCTATGCACTAGAAAATCAGGAACGCAAAAATTTCTTGAACACCTTATTATTGAGAATCACCATTCAGAAAGGAGAAGATCTGGCAAAGCAGCTTGAGTCATTGTCCCGTCAAGACTCTCTCACAGGTCTCGCGAATCGACGTCATTTAGATGAAGTATTGGACGATGAATGGAATCGCGCCCTGCGCCAAAATCAACCCATCACGATCATGATGATCGATGTCGATCACTTTAAAAGTTATAATGACAAACTCGGACATCTCGCGGGTGATAGCTGTCTACGCCAAGTTGCGCAATTGTTTGGACGAATGACTAAACGTAGTGGTGAGTTAGCTGCGCGCTATGGCGGCGAAGAGTTCGTACTGGTCTATCCTGCAATGGATACGAATATGGCAAAACAACAAGCAACCCGTTTAATTGATCAAGTTGCACGTTTAGCAATTCCTCATCCAAATGGAAGCTCCGTATCCTTCAGTATGGGCATTTCTATAGTTATTCCGACTACCGAAACAAGTGTTGCAGAGCAATTACATAATGCTGATACCGCACTCTATAAAGCGAAAGCAAATGGTCGTAATCGATATGAGATTTTTAACGAAGAAACGAACATCGTGCTAGAACATCCTAAGCGTTAAAAATCAGTATCATCATCCATGCGATGATTTTAAATGAATCCCCTCAAGTGACGGCGCAATCAAACGCATACCTGCAATAGGATCTTCAATCACACCAAATCGTGAAGACTGCGACACCCAATCCTGCCGCGCCTGTTCCATCTCTTCTTGAGTCCGCGCGACAAAATTCCACCAAAGTAAAATGTCTTCTTTAAACGGCTCACCGCCAATCATCAGAATTCGTGTTTCAGCCTGACAACTGATCGTCACACTGGCACGGCCTTTCTCAAAATACAATAAAGTCCCCGCGACAAGGTGCTCTCCCTCGACGGAAGCTTCACTCTCTAAAATCGTAATGCCATGCTCAAAATCAGGATTCAACTCTAGCTCAAAAGTACCTGTTTTCGTCACAACCAAATCAACTGCAACAAGTGGCGTAAAAACTTCAACGGGAGACGTAACGCCTAAACTACTACCAACTAAAACTGTAGCATCAAACTCATCTTTTTTAACAACTGGTAAGTTTGGATAATTTTGAAATTGTGGTGCCATGTGTCGACGGCTGTCTTCAAGCGCAATCCATAACTGAGCAGCATGTAGCCTACTGGCTTTATCTGTTGGTGAAATTTCAGCGTGAGAAATGCCTTTACCTGCCGTCATCAGATTCACTTGATTTGGGTAAATCATTTGATTATTACCCAAACTATCAATATGTCGAACCGTCCCTTCAATCATCCATGTAAAGGTCTGCAATCCAATATGCGGATGCGGCCCCACATCCATCCCTTCACCAACTGCAAAATTCACAGGACCCGCATGATCAAGGAAACACCACGCGCCAATCGTACGACGAAATCGACTTGGAACCATACGCGCGATCTTTAAACCTGTGCCAATTTCTGCAATACGTCCTTCAATACGAAGGATAGAATTCTCAATACTCATGGCGTCACTCCTATAACATTTATAATGAAGATTATCGATCAATGCATTGATTGTAACTAGAGATAGGAAATATAAAAGAAAGAATTAAGACATAAACTGTTAAGCAAAAAATAAACGCCCAATCCTTTTAAAGAGTGGGCGTTTATTTCTAGGCTTTTCTCCTTCCCCCTCAGGGGGAAGGTCGGGATGGGGGTGGCTTTTAGAGAATATCTAAAGCTTTCCCCATCTAAATCTTCCCCTTGAAGGGGAATACTTCAAAGCAGATTAAGAATGAGTCATATCTAGCGGCACAACCCATTGTGCAAATTCAGCTTCAGTCACATAGCCAAGCGCCAACGCTGCTTCTTTCAGGCTAGTGCCTTCTTTATGCGCTTTCTTCGCAATCGCAGCTGCTTTGTCATAACCAATGTGTGGATTCAACGCAGTCACTTGCATCAAGTTTTTCGCCAAGTTTTCTTCGATTTTTGGCAAGTTTGGCTCGATGCCAGTTGCACAGTTATCGTTGAATGCTAAGCAAGAATCTGAAATCAATTGAATGCTTTCCAACACGTTATGCACCATGACTGGCTTGAATACGTTCAACTGGAAGTTACCTTGGCTGCCTGCGAATGCCACGGCTGCGTCGTTACCAAACACTTGCACAGCAACCATCGTCATTGCTTCGCTTTGTGTTGGATTGACTTTACCTGGCATGATGCTGCTGCCTGGTTCGTTTTCAGGAATGTTCAATTCGCCGATACCGTTACGTGGACCACTTGCTAACCAACGCACGTCGTTCGCCATTTTCATCAATGCACCAGCCAATGTACGTAGGCTTGCACTAGTTTGAACGAGAGCATCATGTGCGCTCAATGCCGCAAATTTATTCTCTGCACTCTTGAATGGGAAGCCAGTTTCTTTTTCGTAGTAACTTGCTGCTAATGCACCGAATTTTGGATGTGCATTTAAGCCAGTACCAACCGCAGTACCACCGATTGCCAGTTCATACAAACCAACCAATGCATGACGAACTTCAGCGATGCAGTAATCCATCTGTGCAACCCAACCGCCAATTTCTTGACCTAAAGTAATTGGTGTTGCGTCTTGCAAATGGGTACGACCGACTTTTACTAAGTCTTTGTACTGTTCAGCTTTTGCAGCCAAAGTGTCACGCAGAACTTTAACGCTTGGGAACAGTTTTTCGTTCAATTCCAAAACAACAGCAATGTGCATTGCGGTTGGGAATGTGTCGTTACTTGATTGCCCACGGTTTACATGGTCATTTGGGTGAACTGGCGTTTTGCTGCCGAGGACACCACCAGCGATTTCAATCGCGCGATTAGAAATCACTTCGTTTGAGTTCATGTTGCTTTGTGTGCCTGAACCTGTTTGGAACACAACTAGTGGGAAATGTGCGTCTAACTTACCAGCGATGACTTCGTCAGCTGCTTGGATAATCAATGCCGCGATGTCAGCAGGAATTTGACCCAAGTCACGGTTTGCTTCTGCTGCGCCTTTTTTGAGGATACCGAGGCTGCGAATCATTGGACGGGTGAATTTAAAACGATCTACACCGATTGGGAAGTTTTGAATACTACGTTGGGTTTGCGCACCCCAATAACGGCTGTTTTCTACGTCCAGCGCGCCCATCGTGTCGGTTTCAATACGAGTAGTCATGGTATTCCTCTTTAAGGTAATCGTTGTTTAGGTAGCTATATCTGAATG
>JASLFQ010000197.1 GCA_030150595.1 Aquirhabdus sp. | reverse complement strand
GAAAGATTTCAAAGTCAGTCTCAATACGACACTGAGTTTGAGTAAATACATTCCATCTGATCGTTTGTTAGTGACAGAAAGCGGTATTCATACACCGAATGATGTGGCTCTGATGCAATCACAAGGGATTCATACCTTTTTAGTCGGCGAAAGCATGATGCGTGAGGCGAATCCTGGTGAGGCTTTTACCAAATTATTTGGTAAACCAAAGACCATCTAACGTCTAAATTACGCAGTATTCAATGACCATGTCGAAAAATATCGCGCCATTAAATCCAGCTTTTTCGAGCCTCAATGCTTTAAAGTCTGATTTAAAAAAACAAGCTCAACTTGAAAAAGAGAAAGCTGAGCAGCGACTCGCAGATGAGCAAGCTGCCAAAATTGCAGCTCAAGATGCAGATGCTGCCACGTTGTTTAAAAATGCGATTCAAGGCACAAAAAAAATTACTCAGGAAGCCGTGATTCCAAAGACACCATCTGCCAAGTTATTAAAAGCGAAATCTGCAAGTGCAACAGTGCTTGCTCGTCGTGCCTCTGCTATTGGTACGGATGGCGCAAGTATTGATGGTATTTCTGATACTAAAGCACTGCTCAATCCTGTTGCCAGTGAAGCGACGCTTTCATTCCGTCAAAAGACTTTGCAACATGGGGTATTTGATCAGCTCAAAGCAGGTCATTTACGCTGGGTTCATGCAGTTGATTTACATGGTTGTACAACTGAACAGGCACGTGCGGCAGTTTTGGAAATCATTAAAGTTGCACAAACTGATCCAGAAGCACTATCGCCTCTCGTCATTAAAATTGTACATGGCAAAGGCACTGAAGCCACGCTGAAAACTTATGTAAATAGCTGGCTACGACAACATCCAGAAGTGATCGGTTTTGTCAGTGCGCCAACCAATCAAGGTGGAACGGGTGCAGTTTTAGTATTACTCAAACGCGGAAATGATGCGTTCAGTAACAAATAACTTATCATTCTAGTCAGTTCGCTTTATCATAGTGATCTGGTTATAAAATAATCTGCTTTTTCTTATGCGCAAATGAGCGCGCCGTTGGAAGTTTAAGTGTTATGACATTACCTTTAAAGCAACAGCCTGTACAGTTTACGGATAGTCATGCTGTTGATTCGGCACAAGCTGCAGAAAAGCAAAAAGCTTTTGAAACGCAAGTGTCTCAGTTGCAACAATCCTATGCCAGTTTAATTAGTGGTATTGGAGAGGACTTGTCACGTCCAGGTTTATTAGATACACCTATTCGCGCTGCAAAAGCATTTTCTTTCTTGACGAAAGGTTATGCGCAAACGCTTGAAGATGTGACCAACGATGCAATTTTTCCATCCAACAATCCCGAAATGATTATGGTGAAAGGCATTGAGTTTTTCTCAATGTGCGAACATCATTTGTTGCCATTTATGGGGCATACGCACGTTGCGTATTTGCCTAATGGTAAAGTTTTGGGCTTATCCAAAATGGCACGTATCGTCGATATGTTCGCCCGTCGTCTGCAAATTCAAGAAAACTTGACGCAAGAAATCGCGCAGGCGGTGATGGATGCAACAGGTGCACGTGGCGCGGCGGTGGTGATGGATGCACAGCATATGTGTATGATGATGCGCGGTGTGCAAAAGCAAGATTCTAGTACACGTAGTGTAGCGATGTTGGGTCAGTTCTGTACCGATAATCAAGCGCGGAATGAGTTTTTACGCGCGCTGCCCGTTTCTAAGTTTTAAATACCATAGCTCATTGAGCCTGTCGAAATGAGCGGTATTTGCTTAGCTCTGTGAGCTTTATCACTGTAAAATCAAAAAATCCGAAGCATTTCTACTTCGGATTTTTTATTGCGAACTTAACGATATCGTTAAAATTATGTCGCCTGACCAACTGCTTCAATTAAATGCTTACGTACAGTCTCAAATGGAAACTTTTGTGCAGTAAGACGCTTAGGAAGAATAAGAGAGTTAGTTTGACCCTTTACTGTTGCAGTGACAAAAATGTATTTATCCGTTTCTTTCCATTCTGTGACTTGTTTCCACTCAGTCATAGCACGACCTTCTTGCATCCCCATCTTCTGAATCATGATCAGACCTTGAGGCTGTACACCGATTTTGATGCCTTTGATATCTTGCGCAGGCTGCTTTTGGATTTCACGTTTGACATACCATGCAAAACCAAACATCTTTACTGCCAAGAATAACGCAATAATGATAAGCAGCACCCAAAAGATTGCTGTTGAATAACCATGTAAGAAAACAATACCCGCGATAGCGGCCGCAGCAATTACACCGAGGATTGCGCCGAGTTTGGGACTAATTTTATTATCTTTGCGCCATAAATCAAATTGCGCTTCTTGTTGTTCTGCACTAGTCAGTTCGTAAGGAACAGGTTGGAGCGTATAGCCATAAGTAGACGACATAACAGTAAAACACCTAAAAGTTAATACAAAAAATCGGTTCAAACATTAATGCAAAACAACAGCTTTAAAAGCCCAAAAAAGCGTCGTAAAACTTGTTCAATAGACTAGCTGATTTCACAGTTTAATTCAGCAAAATAATGCTCCGGAAGACCAAATCAAGATCTAATGAGCAACGCCCCAATTAATACCTCGACCCACTTCAACCTCAAGTGGGACAG
>JASLFQ010000072.1 GCA_030150595.1 Aquirhabdus sp. | reverse complement strand
GGATCATTCACCAACTCTGGCGTCACTTTGATGCTTGCAACCGATGCACGCGCCTCAGTGACTTCCGTCAAGACTTTTTGTTCATGTGTCGCATAACCTTTGACGACATTGACAAGATTTGGAATCAGATCCGAACGACGTTGATATTGATTAAGCACCTCTGACCAACTGGCTTGTACCGCTTGATCTTGAGCTTGTAGCGTGTTGTAGCCGCAACTGGGCAATGTGGTTAAAAGAACCGAAGACAACGCAATTGCTGCAAAAAAACGACGTGACATAATGCTGCCCCTTAAAATTATTAAATAAACTCACCCATAACAATAACGCAAGTTTCTTATTGATTGACGTTATCAATTGTTAACAAGCTAGGCCCATCAATTCAAAATCAGAAAACAACCAATATTTCTCATCATCATTTCAGCTAGAACGATCTTTTCTTGCAATTTATTCTGCGCAGCTTTACCTGAAAGTAAATATAGCCTTCATAAAATTCATGCTATCTTTGATAAAGTTTTTTTAACTTAACAACACAGCCATGACTTCAACAACATCTCAGAATTTACGCCAAGCGCATTCATTGACCCATAAAATTGGAATCATGTTTGGATTGACGTTTCTCAGTTTGTCATTAAGTCATTGCGCGAAGAAGAATAATACCGCCCAGAACACAGTCACCATCGGCTATGTCGGGGCACTCACAGGCGAGCTCGCACATTATGGAAAAGATGAAGAAAATGGTGTTCGCCTTGCCATCGATGATCTGAATGCACAGAAAATTGTGATCGAGGGGAAACCTGTTCAATTCTTAATGCAAAGCGAAGACGATCAAGCTGATCCACGCAATGCGACCAATGCGGCACAACGCTTAGTTGATGCTAATGTGAATGCCGTCATCGGACATACCACCTCAAGTACGACATTACCAGCATCCATTATCTATAACCGAGCAGGTATTCCTTTACTTGCACCAGCAGTCACTAACCCCAAATATACGCAACAAGGTTTTCCCTATGTATTCCGCTTAATTGCAAATGACATTCAACAAGGTCAAACCTTAGCCAAAATCGCGGTACAGCATTTTGGCGCGAAACGAATTGCCATCATTGATGATCGTAGTGCTTATGGCGTTGGCATGGCTGATGAATTTGAAAAGTACTTAAAAACCTTGCATGGCAATTTAATCGCACGTGAATCTGCCAGCGACAAAGATACGGACTTTAATGCTGTGTTAACAAGGATCAAAAGTAAATCGCCCGACCTCATTTTCTTTGCGGGCAACGATGGACAAGCGGCTGCAATGATCCAACAGATTCGCAATTTAGGCATTACCGCACAATTTATCGCTGGTGACGGCGTACATACGCCAGAGTTTATTCAACTTGCAGGGAAAGATGCGGAAGGAGTAGTCACTACACTACCAGGCTTACCAATTGAAAGAATGCGCCAAGGGCTTGCCTTCAAGCAGCGATTTGAACAAAAATATGGACATATCCAACTCTATGCACCGTATTACTATGACGCAACGCAAATCATTGCTAAAGCGATGCAAGTTGCAGGTTCAACTGATCCAAAAGTCTATGCGCCAGAGCTAAAAAAGACCAATTACGCAGGCGTGACCAATCAAATTCAATTTGATTCACAAGGCGATCTGAAAGTTGGAAAAATTACCGTGTATCAGGTAAAAAATGAGCAATGGGTAGAGTTAACTTTACCAGAAGAATTAAAGCATTAGCATCATAAAATGAGGAATAACTATGTTGAACCGTGAATCAAAAATAATAGCGTTAACAAGACTTACCTTCCTTTCTAGTTTGTTCATGAGTCAAATCGCACTGGCCACAACAATTACAACAGAAACCATTACCCGCCCCGAAGGACAACGAAATTACCTGCTTGCTTTACCAGATCAAATCCCAGCAGGAAAACATCCGCTTATTATTCTTTTACACGGTCATACGGGTTCAGCAGCACAACTGCTTGGACAGGAGCGAAGCGCAGCACCAATGTCTGTATGGTTAAAGATCGCAGATCGCGAAGGGCTCATCATCGCAGCACCAGATGGCGCAAGAGGAAACGATGGGAAACAAGGTTGGAATGACTGCCGCGCAGACGAAAGTAAAAATACAAAAACAGATGATATCGGTCTAATCCGTGCAATCATCAATCGTGAAATCAATGAACACGACGCGGATCCAGCACGTATTTATGTAATGGGAATGTCCAATGGCGCCATGATGACCTTCCGTATCGCCAGTGAACTCGGTGACAAACTTGCAGGTTTTGCAACAGTCAGTGGCTCAATGGCATCAACCAGCGATTGCCCAGCACCTAAAGTCCCCGTCTCTGCGTTAATTATTTCAGGAACAGCCGACCCTTTAGTACCGTATGAAGGCGGCAATGTACATTTCATGAACAACAATTCACTGGGCGGTGTAATCAGCATAGAACAAAGTGTATCGGTGTGGCGCAAATTAGATGGACTTGTTGCGACAGCGGCTAGTATGACCACACTCCCACACCTCAATTCAAATGACAAAACCTCCGCAACACGGTCAGTTTGGGGCAAT
>JASLFQ010000013.1 GCA_030150595.1 Aquirhabdus sp. | reverse complement strand
TCATATTCATACTGCACGATATGTAAAAGTCGGAGCAGTGGGTGCATAACGCACATAGAACACTAAAAATTGAAAAGAACCACGCATCGCGCGGTCGGGCATAATAACATTACCCGCTGTGCATTGCAGTAGTTTTGATGCTTTTTTATGCAAAATATTGGTGAAAAAATAGACTATACAGCAGCCCATAATTTTGTTATGGGCTAGTCTTGCTTCAGCTTGTTATCGGACTGGATCAAGTGCAAAGACAGGAATCTGTTCACGTGGTATTTTCAGCACAAATTCAATTTGAACTGGAGTGTTGGGTGCGATTCTGGCCAGAGAGTTGTAGCCACTAGTCAAGTATTCAGAAGGACGAAGAGCTCGACCAGATAGTACTTGTTTATCTTTTAACACTAACAAGCGTAGCGTGGGGTATGGTTGACTTTCGTCAGCTGTATTCGTCATTGTTGCAGTAAAGAGAGTAGCTTCCTGCGGATCTGGTTGATAATGTCTTGCGATTGCTTTACTGATTTTAATTTTTTGAATATCAATCAACGGAACATCACAACCTAATCGTAAACAAGCCTTATGCATAATGGGTTGGTAGCGTGGGTTTGCGGCTAATTGATCAAAATTAAAATAAACATACTGAGTGGCTAACAGGGCTACCATTAATAACGATAGGATAGACCATCCTAAAATATGCAGAAAATTAATATTCAACCAAGGTCTGCGTGCTGTTAATCGATCAAGTGTGGCATTACGCTTCGGGGCATGGAAGTGCATCGGTAATGCTGTGGATTTCTTTTTTGATCGCTGGGCGGCATGGAAGTCGTTCATGCCAGGCAATACACGTTCTGCTTTCACTTTGGTAGTGGATGCCGCTGGGACACTATTCTTGTTGAGATAGCCCATAAGGTCATCATCAATGTCCTGAGAGTCTTTATCGTCTGCCTTATTTTCGTTTTCGGCTGAGTTAGAGTTAGAGATAGTCGATACATTAGGTTGATTCTGAGTTTTGACAATGGGTGCATTACTAACTAAGTGTTCAGTTGCATTAGTATCATTCGTGCTTGGAGTCGTTTCATTTAACCACTCTTCGTTAAATTCTTGTCCTAATGAGTGAGAGCTTGTCTGAATTGGCGTGACTTCAGGTATTGTAGCTATAGATGAAGCGAGTGTTTCCGGTGTTTGATGATCTGGTGCAGGGTGTGGATTTGGAATAATACTAAGATCAATCCTTTCTTTCTTCGAGTGCTCAAAGTCGATGCCAGTTGGTTCTTCGGCTGATTGGGGTTCAGTTGCTGTTTTATCGAGAAAGCTATCTAGTGCAGTATCGAAACCTTTGCTCTTTGTCGCGCCTATCTTGTGCAAATCGACGATATGAGAGCGGTTTTTGTTATCTGATGCTTTTTCATCGGTTTCTGAGCCTTTGGCGGTAATCAAATAATCATCTGCTTTAAACACCTGAAAGCATTTTCCGCAACGGGTGTAACCGTCGCGGATTGCAAGTTGGGCATTACTTACTGCGAAAACACTTGAGCAGTAAGGACAGCGAGTTTTTTGTGTGGTCACGGGTATTCCCTATTTTTTTAGCAAGTAAAAAAAAAATCCAATATGTAAACCTTACAACCCACCTATTTATAAACGACTTAAACCACTACATCAAGATTCGGTCAGTCGGTAACCTGATAAACGACACCAATTGCCATCACGAAATTCTTGTTCGTCAAGGTTGAACCATGGTGCATACGCTTCACGCACGCTATCAACTTGCTCTTCAATCAAACCTGCAAGCGCAATGAGTCCATTGGGCAAGCTGTATTTGGCAAAAGTTGGCGCAAGCTCAATGAGTGGTTTTGCAAGGATATTAGCGACAATAACATCACTTTGTAGATTTGGAAACTGTTTGTTTAATTCATCTGGCAGTCCTACCCAAATCTGTGACTCAGTTCCATTTTTTGCTGCATTTTGGCGCGTTGCAAGCAGTGCTTGTGGGTCAATATCGGTCGCATAAACTGCTTTTGCACCAAGTAGTAGAGCTGCAACACCGAGAATTCCCGAGCCACAACCATAGTCGATCACAACTTTGTCTTTAACATCGGTTTTGCCTAGCCACTGAAGACACAAAAATGTGCTGGCATGGTTACCTGTTCCGAATGCCAGACCAGGATCAAGCATGAGATTCACTGCATTTGGATTAGGCGGTGTTAACCACTCGGGCACAATCCAGAAGTTCTCACCGCATTGAATCGGTTCGTAATGATCCATCCATGAGCGTTCCCAAACTTGTTCTTCGAGGTAATCATAGAAGGCACGAACTGTTGGTGTGTGTGCTTGCACAAAAGCAATGATTTGGTCTGGATTGGTGGCTTCAGATTCAGTATGCGCAAGATCAATATTTAACGAATCAACCACTTCATTAAATAATCCTGTGACGATCACTTTATCCCAGATAGGCGTTTCACCTGGCAATGGTTCCAGCAGTGGTTGATCTGCGGCATCATCCAAAATGACGCTAACGGCGCCTAAAGATTCAAGCAGAGTTTCAACTAGTTGTACTTCGTTCTTGGTCACTTCGAAGCGAATTTGTAGCCAACGCATATGTTTTCCTTTAAGTCCTCTCATCGGACTTGAACTTAATTTGTATAAATGAAATTGATGAACGTTTAATGTTTTGCCGCAACTTCTGGCAACGCGGTCACGCGGAACACCAAACATTTCAGATAATCTGATTCAGTCATTGGAATGAGGCGCGGATGATCTGCGGCAGGATGCGCTTCATGCACCATTTGCACATGTTTGTTTTGGCGGCGCGCAACTTGTTGCACGATACGAATCAACTCATCACGATCTAAATGGAGTGAACAAGATGCAGAAACGAGTAATCCGCCATCTTTCACGTGCTGAATCGCGCCTTCATTCAGCAGGAAATACGCTTGACGACCTTGTTCAAAGTCGCGACGTTTTTGAATAAGAGCAGGCGGGTCGAGTACGACTAAATCATAAGTTATCGAAGCAGCTTTTTTGAAATATTCAAACGCATCGGATTCAACAAACGTCACTTCCGCTTTTGGGTTTAGCTGTTTATTTAATGCTGCATTGGCAAGGACAGATTCACCTGCTTTTGCTGAGCTATCCACGCAGGTGACTTGAGTAGCACCATGTGCCGCAGCTTGAATGCCCCAACCGCCGATATAGCTAAATACATCTAATACGGTACGACCTTGTGCGCAATCATTGAGCCATTTGCGACCATCACGGTGATCGTAAAACCAGCCAGTTTTTTGACCATCGAGTGGTGCTTTGAACGATACGCCATTTTCAATGACTTCAAGTTCGCTGACATTTGTATTGGCTGGAACAGTTTCGACATATTCGTCGAGTTGTTCCATGGAGCGGCCTTTACCGTCGTTTTTAAAAACGATGATTGCAGTTTTGCCAAAGATTTTTTGCAATGCTGCGACTAGAGCGTCTTTTGCTTGTTCGATGGCTTGTGTTCCAATTTGCACGACAAAGGTTTGCGCAAAACGATCAATAACTAAACCTGATAGTAAGTCGCCTTCGCCGTAAACCAAACGATAGAAATCTTGTTTAAATGCAATTTGGCGGAG
>JASLFQ010000301.1 GCA_030150595.1 Aquirhabdus sp. | reverse complement strand
ATTGATTAAATACCCCCATGCAGCACCTCATATCAAAGCCTGATTGTGACAACCAAATTGTTTGAGAGAAAATTATGACTAAACGAATGCTAATCATGCTGGGATGCATTGTACTGCTCATCGTATTACTGGCTGGCGGTTTTGCACTACACATCAAAAAAATGATGGCGGGCATGCCCAAACCAAGCCCTTCTGTCGTCACTGCCATCACCGCACAAAGAGCCAGTTGGCAGCCCCAACTGAACTCAGTTGGCACCTTAGTCGCCGTGCATGGTGTTGATCTTAGTAGTGAGATTTCAGGTCTTGTGCGTGAGGTCAAGTTTAAATCGGGAGATGATGTTGAGGCTGGCAGCGTGTTAGTCCAACTGAATGCAGATTCGGACATGGCTCAGCTCAAAGCACTGCAAACTGCCGTAGATCTTGCTACAACCGTACTCAAACGCGATCAGGCGCAGTTTGCCGTGCAAGCCATTAGTCAAGCGCAATTAGATAACGATAAAGCCGATCTGAAAAACAAAATGGCGTTGGTCGATCAACAAGCAGCAATTGTCGCTAAGAAAACCATTCGTGCGCCATTTGCTGGTCGCTTAGGCATTGCTTCCATTAACCCTGGTCAGTATCTTAATCCTGGTGACAAAATCGTTACTTTGCAAACTATTGATCCAATTCATGTTGATTTCTACTTGCCACAGCGTCAGATTGGACAAGTCTCCACTGGACAGCAAGTTAATCTCACCAGTGATGCATTCCCAGACAAAGTTTTCCACGGCACGATAACGGCGATCAATCCAAAAATTGACCCTGCCTCACGCAATGTGCAAGTTGAGGCAACCATTGCAAATAGCAAACGTGAGCTTCTGCCAGGTATGTTTACCAATGTCACTGTTGATGCAGGCCAAGTCCAAAATTATCTGACCTTACCGCAAACCGTCATTACCTATAATCCGTATGGTTCGACGGTCTTCGTGATTCAGAAGGCACAAGCCAAGAAAGACGATAAAGGTAATCTCCAGCCTGCACAAGGATTGGAAGCCCAACAAGTGTTGATTATGACTGGTGAAACCCGTGGTGATCAGGTCGCGATCTTAAGTGGTATTAAAGAAGGTCAACAGATCATTACCAGCGGTCAGATCAAGCTGAAAAATGGCTCGCCTGTGGTTATAGATAACTCAGTGCAACCAGCCAATGACCAAAATCCGACCCCACAAGAGCACTGAGGTATCGCCATGAAATTTACCGATATCTTTATTCGACGACCCGTGCTTGCTGCGACGGTCAGCTTACTGATCCTGATTCTAGGGCTTCGTTCGATGTTTAGTTTGCCGATCAACCAGTATCCGCAAACGCAAAATGCCACAGTCACGATTTCGACCACCTATTATGGAGCCGACGCGCAGACGGTAGCGGGTTTTATTACCCAGCCAATGGAAGCCGCGATTGCTCAGGCACAAGGGATCGATTATTTGTCATCGTCAAGTAGTAGCGGCGTATCGACGATCACCGCTACTTTGCGCCTGAACTACGATGCCAATCGAGCATTGACTGAGATCAATACTCAGGTTAATTCAGTCAAAAACCAATTGCCGCCACAAGCGCAAACGCCAGTGCTCACTGTACAAACTGGACAGACCGTCGATGCCATGTACATGGGGTTCTATAGCGATACTCTGCCAACGAATAATGTGACGGATTACCTAATTCGTGTGGTTAAACCCAAACTCGACTCAATCCCAGGCGTGCAAACTGCGGAGATTCTGGGTGCGCGTCAATTTGCACTTCGTGCTTGGCTTGATGTCAACAAGATGGCGGCCTATGGCATTACTGCTGCCGATGTCAATACTGCCTTAGCTAGCAATAATCTTTTAGCACCTCTCGGTGTCACCAAAGGCCAAATGGTCACTATTCCTCTGACCGCCAAAACTGATTTGCACAGCGTCGATGAGTTCAAACAGCTTGTGGTCAAGCAAAATGGTGATGCCATTGTGCGTCTGCAGGACATTGCCAATGTGACGCTGGGGTCAGAAAACTATGACTTTAATGTCGCCTTCGGCGGCGTGCGCTCGGTATTTATCGGGATCAAAATCGCGCCAGAAGCGAATATCCTTAGTGTGGCAAACCATGTACGAGAGGCTTTCCCAGAAATTCATTCGCAACTGCCACAAGGCTTGAGGGGAGAAATCGTATACGACTCAACCGACTTCATTAACTCTTCAATTGATGAAGTGGTCAAGACGCTGGTCGAAGCACTCGTGATCGTGACTGTGGTCATTTTCCTTTTCTTAGGCAGTTTCCGCGCCGTGCTGGTACCAGTCATTGCGATGCCACTTTCTTTGATCGGGACGTTCTTCATCATGCTGATGTTGGGGTACTCGATCAATCTTTTAACTTTGCTAGCGATGGTGCTGGCAATTGGTCTAGTGGTGGATGATGCCATTATCGTGGTAGAAAACGTCGACCGTCATATGCAGGCGGGCATGAAACCAGTTGATGCGGCAATCATTGCCGCACGTGAGCTGGGTGGACCGATTTTGGCTATGACTGTAGTCCTCGTCGCAGTCTACGTCCCGATTGGCTTTCAAGGTGGACTTACGGGCGCACTGTTCAGTGAATTCGCCTTTACACTTGCCGCCTCAGTCACGGTATCGGGGATTGTTGCGCTAACACTCTCTCCAGTCATGTGCGGTAAGTTTTTTGATCCGCATCAGGACGAAGGAAAATTTGTTGTTGCCATTAACCGAGTGTTTGATTCAGTCCGTGATGGCTATCAGCGACTTTTGGCTAGTATGCTTAAGACTTGGCCAGTCCTGATTCTGATGGGTGCAATCATGTTGACCTTGTTGGTTGTGATGTTCACGATGTCGCAACAGGAATTAGCGCCTGAAGAAGATCAGGGTCTCGTTCTGTCGCAGGTAGTTGGATCACCAACTGCGACGTCAGACCAAATGCAAACTTATGCCAATCAAGTTTATAAAACCGCCAAGGACACACCTGAATACGCTCAGATGTTCCAAATCACTGGTGTGCCAGTCATCAGTCAAGGGATTGGTGGGGTTCTTCTTAAGCCTTGGGATCAACGCACACGTAGCGCGCATGAAATCCAACAAGACTTACAGCAACGCTGGAACAAGATCGCTGGTGCACGCGTTGCTGCGTTCCAATTCCCACCGTTGCCAGGTTCTTCTGGGCTACCTATTCAATTCGTCATCAATACCACGGAATCATTTGACAGATTAAATACCGTCACCCAACAGGTCATGGATAAAGTGAAAGCTTCGGGTAAATTCTACTTTGTCGATACCGACCTGAAGTTTGATGCACCACAAGCATCTCTCGTTCTAGATCGTAATAAAATTGCTGCTCTTGGCATGACTCAGCAGGATGTTGGCAATGCCTTGAGCGCAGCTTTGGGTGGCGGCTATGTCAATTATTTCTCGATTGATGGGCGCTCATACAAAGTGATGCCACAGGTCTTGCAAAAAGATCGCTTAAATCCCGATCAGATTCTGGACTATTACATCAAAACACCAAGCGGCAATTTGATTCAGGTCAGAACCATTGCCTCGATTAAGCACGAAGTCGTGCCAGAAGCCATCTCACGCTTCCAGCAACAAAATTCGGCGACAATCATGGGTGTAGGTGCAGGCTCTCAGGGTGATTTGCTACAAATGCTGCGTGATACGGTCAAGCAAGTGGCACCGACTGGCTATAACGTGGATTACGCAGGATCATCGCGTCAGTTCATGCAAGAGTCAGGCGGTTTTGCTGCAACCTTCGCATTTGCCATCGTGATTGTCTTTTTGGTTTTGGCTGCATTATTTAATAGCTTCCGCGATCCCGTCATTATTCTAATGTCAGTGCCTTTGGCATTATTTGGTGCAATGATCTTTATTTTTTGGGGCTTCACATCAGTCAACATCTATACCAAGGTCGGTCTGTTTACACTGGCTGGTCTGATCAGTAAGCATGGGATTCTGATTGTCGAAGTCGCTAATCATGAACGGAGTTTGGGCAAAACCAAGCTCGAAGCCATTATGGCAGCGACCCATCAGCGCTTACGTCCAATCCTGATGACAACCGCAGCAATGGTCTTCGGCGTGATTCCTTTGGTTATTGCGTCAGGTGCAGGAGCAGCGGGACGCTTTGCGATGGGACTGGTGATTTTTACAGGTTTATCCATCGGCAGTCTATTCACGCTGTTTGTGGTGCCAGCCATGTATATGCTCTTGGCTTCGAACCACTCTGTGGCTAACGATGAAGAATCTGATTCATTGCAAACACCTACTGTCCATTAAAGTTGACAAACAAAAAAGCGCCTTACGGAGGAATTCTGTAAGGCGCTTTTTTATTGATTACAAATTCGAAGTTACCTTCTAAAAACACATCTGCTTTTTTTCTGCATAATTAAACATTAGCACTACATTTATTTTCACTCGACACACCACTTTTGCAAACAAAATCCCAATATGTAACGCTATGATCGGAGCCGTAGTATCCACTACGATTTAAAATAACCAATTGGGGACGATCATGTTAAAACTTTCTACAAAAGCAGTTCTGACCACAGCATTGACAGGACTCATCATCGCAACAACAACCAGCGCCATGGCAGAAACAAATTGGCAAAAAAACCATCCACGCCGTGCTGAAGTCAATCATCGCCTGAACAATCAAGATCGTCGTATTCATAATGAAGTGAAAGAAGGCGAAATGAGCAGACAACAAGCGGGTCAACTTCACAAAGATGACCATCAAATCCGTCAAGAAGAACGTGCGATGGCAAGCCAAGATGGTGGACACATCACCAAGCAAGAAGACAAAACTCTGAACCAGCAAGAAAACCACGTTAGCCAAGAAATCGGCAAATAAGTCATCATCAATGCGTGCTGCCGTACCGCTAGAACAGTGCGGTAGCATTCACCAAAATCTTTTGAGTCAACCGTTGCAAAGAGAAATGAATAAAGCCCTCTAAGAATTAGGAGAATCTGGTGGCCAAGGTCAAATACATCGTCGCAATGTGTTGCACTTTTTGGTTAAGCACAACGCCAGTTTGGGCAGCCGATCTCGACATTAACCACAAAATGGATGAAGCGACAGCACGCGCAATGCTGGATCGTTTTGGTTATGGGGCTGACGAAGCCAGCCTCGCTGCTGCCATGCAAGAAACCCCACGTCAGTATTTGACCCGTGCCATTCAAGGTGAAACTCGCCTACCTCCTCCTATTGTGAATCAAATTCAATCTTTACCGATTGCACAACCATTGAATCAGATATGGACTCAATATGGCCCTGGCGGCTCAGCTCGTGCCAACACTCAACAAGATCCTGATGCACGCAAACTCGTTCAAAAAACCGAGAATGAATATCTTGCTGCTGCAATTCAAGCCCGACTGCTTGCGATGGCAAATTCGGACAATCAAGGACATGAGGCGCTGTTATCGTTTTGGCTCAATCATTTTTCGATTTATGGTGAGAAAGACTCGGACAAGTTACTCGCTTGGGATTATGCCAATGCCCTTGAATGGGCGATGAAAGCAGACTCCTTTGAAGCCTTGCTGAAAGCCAGTTTTTACCATGCCGCAATGCAGGTTTATTTGGACAATGCTCAATCCACCTCTCCGATGTCCACTGCAGGTTATCGACAAGCCATGAATGGCAAAGAAGTCGGCATTAATGAAAACCTTGCACGCGAACTGATGGAACTGCATACGCTGGGCGTCGATGCAGGCTATACGCAAAAAGACGTTCAAGAGCTCGCCAGAATCATTACGGGTGCAGGCATCTATTCACCAAAAATGAATGATCAGAATCTGAAAAAAGCAGGCGTCACTCAAATGGGTTTATTTTTATTTGATCCGCGGAGACATGATTTTGGCGCAAAAATATTCTTAGACAATGACTTTCCAGCAGGTCAGGGCTTTAGCGAAGTTGATCGCGCGCTGCATATTCTGGCGACCAATCCTGCCACAGCACATCATATTGCGCTAAAACTCGCCCGTGAATATCTATCCGATAATCCACCGAAAGCCATCGTCGATGCCATGACCGCAGGCTATTTACATAGTGACGGGAAAATCTCAGCAACGCTACTTCCACTCTTAACTTCGCATGAGTTTGCAGCATCATTAACCAGCCCAACGAAATTCAAAGATCCTCTGGACTACATCATTTCCGCTGCACGTACGGCTTGTTCTGGTACACCGATAGGCAATCGATTCCTGCTAACTGCCACAGCACGAGACATGGGCGAGGCGCCATTTTTGCATACGACGCCTGATGGCTATGGCGTCACGGAATCAGACTGGTTGTCTCCTGCTGCCATGGCAAAACGCACTCGTCTGGCCATGTCGATTGCCAGTAATAAAGCGCCGTTTGCAAGCAGTGCAGATGATCTTGGAAATAGCAATCCAGATAATAGTAATTCAGGTATGCCAACCAATGCAGCGATGCCGATGAATCCCAAGCTGCTCGCCAAAAGCGGCGTCGCTTGCCAACCCAATATTAGCATCGTAGAGCAACTGGTTGGCCCTGTTTCCAGTACAACACAAGCCGCCGAAGCAGGGCTCTCCGATGCTGAACGTATTGGACTACTTTTAGCCAGTCCAGAATTTATGCAAAGATGATTTGAAAAAATCACTCACATAGAAAGGAATAAACATGATCAATCGTCGATCTTTTCTCAAAATAACCATTGCAGCCAGTGTCAGCTTGCAGGTGCATCAGGCTTTTGCTTTTGAAAGTTCATCTACATCTCATGAGCGCTTGATTGTGATTTTCTTGCGTGGCGGACTAGATGGTTTGTATGCCATTGCACCCGTCGATGATCCTCAATTGCCCATTGTTCGCCCTACGCTTTCAACCACAGTGATCGCCAATGGCATTCGTCTGGGCAAAACGGGTTTTGCCGCTCATCCTTCGTGTGCAAAATTAGCGGATTTGTTTAATGCGGGTGAGCTGTCTTTTGCACCATGTGCAGGTACGACGGATAAGAGTCGTAGCCATTTCCAAGCACAGGACTTATTTGAAATTGGGACGGGACAAATCCGTGGCGACACAGGCTTTATGGCACGTACTGCCAAAGTGTTGGGCGTCAATCAAGCGATTAGCTTTACCCAGCAAGTGCCGCTGAGTTTTCAAGGTTTAGATACGCCACCTGAAGTCGCACCCCTGACAGGCAGTGGACTGAAGATTCCATCTAATCGACTTCGCGATGCCATCCTGCATGCAAATCAAAATACGAAAACAGGCGAAGCCTTACAGCAAGCGATCTCCACTGAATCCGAGATTGAATCAACGCTCGGTATGGACGTGACAGCCGCACGTGGTGCAGCAGCAGTGAATGGTTTTCCCAAAGTCGCCATGCAAATGGGTCGATTACTGCAAGCTAATCCAAAACTGACATTGGCATTTCTGGATTTAGGCGGATTTGATACACATGTGGCAGAAGATGGCATTTTGACACGTTCGCTGGAAAATTTTTCCGAAGGCATCGCAACGCTGAAAGATGCACTCGGCCCTGACGAATGGAAGCGGACACACGTTGTGGTGATGAGTGAATTTGGACGCACTGTACGAGAAAATGGTACCAAAGGTACAGATCATGGGCATGGTGGCATTGCGCTGTTAGCAGGTGGCAACATCAATGGCGGTCGAATGCTTGGCGGATTTCATGGACTCAGTGATAGTGCTTTAAATGAAAACCGCGATCTGCCTGTGCTGCTCGATTGGCGCGACTTACTCAGCGACTCCATGCGCAGCGTTTATGGAATGAATAATAAAAACCTCGACGAAATATTTCCTGGACGTACAGGAAAAATCATCGGTTGATTGAAGCCTTACTTCTCTTCTTCCGCAATCGCCTGTGCGCCCGCTAAAATCATCCGTATCATGATGATCGTTTCATCCATGTTCTGTTGTCGTTCCACTGGTGGTAAATCCATGGCGACTGGCGCCATCGCAAACACCAATCGTGTAATCGCACGCGCCGCCAAAGTGGGCGCATACAATGTTTGGCCTCGCAATGCTGCCAATCGGACAAGATCTTGCTGTAACTCCTCCTCGAAGAAGCACAGTTGACGATCAACTGCCTGCTTAAATGCAGTTGATCCCGCGCGCCCTTCACGCAATAAGATCGGCAAAAAGCCATCATCAATGCTGAGTTGCTCCATAAACACTTCAATCGAAGTTTGCACGACGCTGCGTCTAGACGTTGCACGTTGACGTGCTTCGCTCAGTACTTTGCGCAAAGAAGTCCCCGCCAGCTCAATCAATGCAATCGCTAATTCATCAATATCTCGAAAATGGCGGTAAAAGCTATTTGGTGCAATCCCAGCTTCTCGCGCAATTTCACGTAAGCTTAATGTTGAGATACTACGATGAGGGCCAACAAGCTTTAATGCTGCAGCAATCAGTTCTTCACTGGAAATAACGGCTTTGCGACCTTGAGGAACACGTGGCGCTTGGACAGAAACTGCTTCTGGTGTATCAGTTTCTGCTGCGTCAATTGTTTGGTCAGCCGATGGCAGTGCAGGATTCAACATAAATAGGTCAACTGTTAATCAATGAAGCATTTGTGATTATAGAGAGATATGTGACAAAATGTAAAGATACTTTACACTTGTATAGACATATGTATAATAACTTTCACTTGAACATGAGATACAATAATGAACTCTGTCATCGTGAAGCAACGCTCTCAAAAAAACGCTCCACTTCAAACATTAATCCAATCTGTTTTTTCACCCGTCGCTTTCGATTTTTGGGCGAGTCATATTCATTCAACATGGTCATGGCAAACGCCTTTAGCGCGCATTGTTGCTCGTAAAATCGAAGCGCACGACAGCATCACTTTAACATTAAAACCGAATCGCCACGCCAAGCCTTTTTCAGCGGGTCAGCATATTAATATTACTGCTGAAATTAACGGGATTCGTGTGACTCGCAGTTATAGTCCAAGTCTGATACCGAACCAAGCTGGTATTTTTAACATCACCGTTAAACGCATGAACGGTGGCAAGGTCAGCACATGGCTCTATGACCACGCCAAGGTCGGTCAAGTCTTTGAATTAGGCGCACCATTCGGAGAAATGACCTTATCTCAGGCATATCAAAATCATGTTTTCCTTGCTGCTGGGAGTGGGATTACACCGTTTATTAGCTTAGTTCGTGATTGGCTTGCACAAGGTGCGCTGGGTCATCTGACCCTCGTTTATTGGGCAAAAACGCGTGCTGAATTATGCTTTGTAGAGGAATTCAATTCACTTGCCGCCGCTCACGCCAACTTTCAAGTTCATTATGCACTCACGCAAGAAGTGCTAACCCATGCACATGAACTTCGTGAACGCATTAGCCAAAATCTGCTTGAAGCTGTAGTTACTGATTTAAATGAGTGTGTTGTTTATGCCTGTGGTCCAGCGCATTTTGTCGAGCAAGCTCGTAGTCTGACTCACGCACACGCAAAAGATTTTTACGGCGAAGCATTTAGTATTCCACTTG
>JASLFQ010000298.1 GCA_030150595.1 Aquirhabdus sp. | reverse complement strand
CAAAGGCATCATGTGCACTGGGTTAAAGAAATGCATACCAACAAAGTTTTCTGGACGTTTCAGGTTAGTCGCCAAACGCGTAATCGAAATAGTCGATGTGTTTGATGCCAAAATCGTGTTGTCATGAACCAAAGATTCTACTTCTGCCAAAACAGATGCTTTTACTTTTTCCAGTTCAATAACCGCTTCGATCACGATCTCAACTTCTTTGAAGTCACCGAAATTCAGCGTTGGACGGATGCGAGACAGCGTTTCACCCATTTTTACTGGGGTTAAACGACCTTTGGTCACTTGGCCCGCAAGCAGTTTCGTCGCGACGTCCATACCAAGCGCTAACGCTTCGTTACGAATATCTTTCATGACAATTGGTGTGCCTTTGCTTGCCGCTTGGTAAGCAATACCGCCACCCATGATGCCCGCGCCGAGTACAGCTGCTTGCTTGATTGGGTGAGCCAGTTTTTCCCACTTCTTCGCCATTTTCTTAACGACTTGATCTGCACCGAATACGCCGATCAACGCAGTTGCTTGTGGCGTAACCGCAGCTTTTGCAAAGCCTTTCGATTCAACTTTAACCGCTTCATCACGATTCAGATTAACGTTCTGTTCAATGCTTTCCAATGCAATTTTTGGCGCTGGATAGTTTGGACCTGCTTTAGACAGGATGAAACCTTTTGCACTGTTAAACGCCATCATTTGTTCAATTGGGCTGAGTTTTACAGGAACCAATTTTTCAAGGCGGCGTGCACGCCAGTTCAACTTGCCTGCCAATGCTTGTTTAACCAAGTCAATCGCTGCTTCATTGAGTTTTTCTGGAACGACAACTGCATCAATTGCACCATCTTTCAGTGCTGCGTCTGGACGTTTTTCTGCACCAGATGCAATCCATTCCAACGCATTGTCGATACCGATCAAACGTGGCAAACGTACTGTACCGCCGAATCCTGGGAACAGACCCAGTTTTACTTCAGGCAGACCGACTTTAGCTGCGGTAGACGCAACGCGGTATTCACAACCTAAACAGACTTCAAAACCACCGCCAAATGCGATGCCATTGATTGCCGCAACTTTAGGAATATCAAGATCTTCAAATCCATTGAACGCGCTGTTCAATACATCTAACCATGCTGCGATGCCTTCTTCGCCTTTGGAGAAGTTATCACCAAACTCAGTGATGTCAGCACCAACGATAAACGTTGATTTACCTGAAGTCACGATCAGACCCTTGACGCTTGGATCAGCTTTGATCGCAGCGGTAGAATCTTTAAGTTCTTGAACTGTCGCGCGGTTCAGCTTATTGACCGACTCACCTTGCAAGTCGAATTTGAATTCTGCGATACCGTCGCTCAAGTGTTGGACGGAAATGGCATTACCAGAGTAAATCATGCCTAGAGCTCCTGATGTAGGAAGTGAAACAGCAAAAAAATTGGTGAAACAAATCTGCTTTTATTTTTGTTGCCATGCGAAAATCGCAAAGCCGCAAAAAAACTGTGTAGAGTGTACGCCAAGACAAAGACGGTGTAATGCTTTTACATGTATATATGCTGTGACGCTAAGGTCACAAAATATTTCAATATAGCGTTTTTACTGCGCAAAACACCGCAGCTTATCGTCAGAATCCATAACGTGCCGCATTCTAATGTGTTCTGACGAAAACAGCTATGTCACTTTTTGCCACGTTCTAACAACTGAGGATGATTTCGATGACGACTCAACACACTGCGCTGATCACTGGCGCCTCTAGCGGCTTAGGAGCTGAATTTGCAAGATTACTTGCCGCTGAAGGTCATCAATTAGTCTTGGTTGCCCGTCGTTTAGATCGTTTGGAAGAACTGATTGCCGAGCTGCAACAGAAATATCCTCAGCGCATGGAAGCTATTCGCTGCGATTTAGGAGAAGTAGGCGCGACTGCCGAACTAATGGATGAAATTGCGAGTCGTGAATTATCGATTGATATTTTGGTGAATAACGCAGGCTACACGCCGAAAGATCTGTTTAGCCAGCAAACATCACAGGTTGTACAAGCGCAACTACATGTCATGGTCAATGCCGTGACGGAACTCTGCCATGCCGTGTTGCCCAATATGACCGATAAAAAATGGGGCAGAATCATTAATGTCTCTTCACTCGCCGCGTTTGCCCCACCGGGAAAAGGCACGTTGTATTCTGCGATAAAGCAGTATGTATTAAGTTTTTCTCAATCCTTAGATATGGATGTCAGAAACCAAGGCATTCGTGTGACGGCACTGTGTCCAGGTTTTACCCACACCGAATTTCATGAAGTCATGGATATTACGGAAAAAGCCAAAATGATCCCTGATGTTCTTTGGTCAGATGCTTCTTTTGTCGTCAAATCAGCTTGGAAAGCAGTCAATGCAGGACAAGTCGTCTGCATGCCAGGTTTATTGAATAATGCAATTGCAGCAATGTCAAAACGCTTACCTGAGCGCCTTCGCTATGCATTAGGGCGCGTTAACCCATTAGATTAATAGTCAACTTTGCAAAAAAATGCCCCAGTTTCAAAGGGGCTTTTTGCATGGTTAGACTTTAAGCCTCGACATGTCGGCTTTTAAGAAGCCTATCGCCAGTTGGGTGCAAACCTCCACGTGATCAGTTAAATTCGCGGCTCCTTCTGCATAGATCACTCGAAACAAATATCCATCAATCGCACTGATCACCGCCAAAGCATGCGTTTCACTGATGGCAGTAGCCGAAGACTGATGCCGAATCACATCCTGACTGAGTGAAGCCAGTAGCTGCGAAAGTTGACGTGTAGCACTTAGCCGTCTTTGAACTGCCTGATCACCTGCTGCCCATACCTCGACAAAACTGGCGCGCGCATAGGCTGGATGATCCTGCAAGACTTGCAGCAAACCCCGAATCGTCGCTTCAGAACGGTGATAGAGGTTCATATTGGGGTCGTGAGGAATCACGATCGCCTCAGCAACCTTCCCTGCAAGGTAATCACCACCAGCCTGAAAGCAGGCTTCTTTATCATTGAAATACTCATAAAAAGTACGCTTAGCCACGCCACCTTTGGTGACGATATCGGAGATAGTGACTTTGGCGTATCCCTTTTCTGCTGTGAGTTCAGCGAACGCATCCAGCAGCCGTTTGCGCTGTGATGCGCGAACTTGCTCACGACTCAAGGCGTGTCGACCTCGAGGTAGGCTAGTGGGAATTTTTAATGGGTTTTGTTCATTTGCTTTCATACAATAAATGTTAGCACAGACAGACAGCATTATTTAGGAACTTGACAGTTCCCATTAGAGCATGATACAAATAAACCATGCAGTTCCTTAACTGCCACGGATATCTATTAGCTCAAGGACCCTTGCCATGCTTAATGTTATTACTCGTGCTTTTGCACCACTTCTATTCGCCGTATGCTCACTCTCCATTCCTCTTCTTGCGCATGCGGATATTCCGCCTCCAGGTGCAAACAACTGGAACTGTCATCCGAGCATTCTCCATCCTCGCCCTGTTGTATTGGTCAATGGTACTTTCGCCAATATGTCCAATAATTGGGTAACTGTCTCGCCAGCGCTTGTCGCTCAGGGTTATTGTGTCTATGGATTTAACTACGGCGCAAACCAATATAGCTACAACCAAGTGTATGGTCTGGGACCCATGGAAAACTCGGCCAATGAACTTGCGACCTTTATTAATCAGGTACTCACAAGCACAGGGGCAGCCAAGGTAGACATCGTCGGACACTCACAAGGCGGCATGTTGCCACGCTATTACATTAAGTTTCTGGGTGGCGCAAATAGCATTAACAAGTTGATTGCGGTAGCACCTACCAGTCACGGCACGACGCTAGATGGCCTCACGACGCTAGCGAGCATGTCTCCGCTGTTCGTGCAGCAAGCTCAACAGTTCCAACAATCGATTGAACAAGCAGTAAACATAGGCTGTCAATCATGCATCGAGCAAGTAGCTGGATCAGATTTCATGAATCGACTCAACGCAGGCGGAGATACAGTCGCGGGTGTCCAGTACACCGTCATCGAGACCAAGTATGATGAAGTTGTATCGCCTTACCAATCAGCTTTCCTCAGTGGTGCTGGCGTAACAAATATCACTCTGCAAGATAAATTCCCGTTTGATACCAGCGAGCATGCGGCAATTATATTTGACCCTAATACGGTAGGGCTTATCTCTAA